>NZ_BAXD01000051.1:0-12693 GCF_001310395.1 Halolactibacillus sp. JCM 19043 | reverse complement strand
GGAATTAATTAAAGGTGAAACAACCTAACTTCTTCACATAAAAAGATCCAGTTGTGCATCATTTACACGACTGGATCTTTTTTAGTTACACCATGACTTTTCATTAATCCTTGTCATACTTACTATATCATTAACTTATGCCTTTGTTATTACATACGAACCTTCACCTCAAACGACGTCTGACATTTCGGACACGTCGTTTTATGACGTCCTCTTTTGCGCGGTAATCTTAAGGTGACACCGCAATTCGGACATTTACGGTATCGTTTTGTCGGTATATCTTTTATTCTTTGAAGAAGTTTCTTTCCGGTATGTTTCATTCCGTTAACAACACGCAAATACACCGCATTCTCTCTTTGTCTTACGACAATATTTTTAGAGAACATACGAAATACCGCTAGAATAATGACCACGGTCATCAGCCTGTCATTAATTCTGGCATAAACCAGCGACTGAAAAACAATAGAATAAAATATAGGACTAACATGCCTACATATAACTGATCAAGCCGTAACGGCCTTGCATAAATTGTCTAAAGCGTTGTTTCACTCGTGTACCCTCCATTTAATTAAACCTTTTTGTTTGTCTTCTCACTTCATAACACAACCTATTCATACTTTACTATCATACCAAAGAAAAAGATTCATTGACCAGTCTTTTACCTTACTTGTTTGGAAGTAGCTTTTTACGGGTACTTAAGATTAACGAATGCTTATCATTTTGTATTCAAGAAAGGAGAACGATATGATCCGTTTCGAACACGTTAAAAAAACATTTCAAGACGGCACAACTGCAATTAAGGATAGTAGCTTTGATGTCAAAGAAGGCGAATTTTTCGTCATTATCGGACCGAGTGGGTGTGGAAAAACAACGACATTAAAAACCATTAACCGACTAATTCCGATATCTGATGGTACTATTTTTATACAAGATAAAAAAATAAGTGAGTACGATATCAATAAACTCCGCTGGAATATTGGATACGTCCTCCAACAAATTGCCTTATTTCCTCACTTAACAATTGAAGAAAATATTTCGATTGTACCTGAATTAAAAAAATGGTCTCGTGAGGATATGACTAATCGGGTGACAGAACTACTCAATATGGTAGGACTTGATGCGGAGAAATACCGTAAACGTCTGCCACATGAATTATCAGGTGGCGAACAACAAAGGATTGGGGTTGTTCGGGCGCTTGCAGCTGACCCTGATATAATTTTAATGGATGAACCTTTTAGCGCACTTGATCCCATTAGTCGCGAAAAACTCCAAAATGATATTCAGGACCTACAGAAGAAAATCAAAAAGACCATTGTCTTTGTCACGCATGACATTCGTGAAGCCGTAAAATTAGCTGACCGCATTTGTTTAATGAAGGCGGGCGATATTATTCAAGTGGGTACACCTGAAGAGATTATCCATAACCCTGCCAACGATTTTGTTAGGACCTTTACTAAAAGTGTCCAACCAGAACACAAGCGTGATCTCGACATTACAACAATACTTACTGACGACGTCACAGAAGGCGCACCTGAAATATCTATTGATACGTCACCTTTTGACATACTGAGACATTTCACATCAAACGAGAGACTTCTCATAACCAAAAATAATAGACCGATCGGCTCGCTAACAAAAGCGACCTTTACTGATGCGTTTATCGAACACTTCGAGAAAGGAGCGGTGTAACATGACTCTATTCTTTGATACACTTTCTCAAAGACAAGATCAATTAATCAGTGCTCTTCTTGAACATATTCAACTTTCATTTATTGCCCTATTCTTTGCCGTTCTTATCTCCATCCCTTTAGGTATTTACTTAACAAGAAAAGAAAGATTCGCGGAATCCATTATCGGTGTAACAGCCGTCTTACAAACCATCCCGTCACTTGCGCTACTAGGATTATTCATCCCCTTATTCGGGATTGGTAAAGTACCCGCTGTGATTGCTCTTACGGTGTATGCTTTATTGCCTATTGTACGAAATACATTCACTGGTATTAAGGAAGTAGATGATTCTCTGATTGAAGCCGCCACAGCGATGGGAATGAACTCTAAGAAACGGTTAGTAAAAGTAGAAATTCCACTCGCAATGCCGGTTATTATGGCGGGTATTCGAACCGCCATGGTCCTCATTGTTGGTACCGCCACACTTGCCGCCCTGATAGGTGCGGGTGGTTTAGGCGATATTATTTTACTCGGAATCGATCGCAACAACACATCCCTTATCTTTATTGGGGCGATTCCTGCCGCTATGTTAGCGATCTTATTTGATTTTATTTTACGCAAGCTCGAACGTGTAAACTATAAATATTCCATCACGGCCATTGTGGCCATTCTTATTTTAACCCTTGGATTAACACTGGCACCTTCACTCTTAAATCAAGAGGAAGAGACGCTCGTCATTGGCGGGAAGTTAGGTGCTGAACCTGAAATCTTAGTTGAAATGTATAAAGCCTTGATTGAAGAAGAGATGGATGTCCGTGTCGAAACACGTTCTGGATTAGGGAAGACCAGTTTTGTGTTTGATGCGCTTGATAATAAAGAAATTGATCTCTACCCTGAATTTACCGGTACCGTTTTAGGTGAGTTGATTAAAGAACAAGCCGAAAAAAATACAAAAGAAGCGGTTTATGAACAAGCACGATCTGGTATTATGCGTGACTACAATATGATGTTGTTAGAGCCAATGGCTTTTAATAATACGTATGCTTTAGCTGTCACTGAGGAACTAGCGAATCAGTATGACTTAGAAACAATTTCTGATTTAGAACGTGCCCTGGATGATATTAAAGCTGGATTTACTTTAGAATTTTCAGATCGTGAGGATGGGTATCTGGGTATTCAATCCCTCTATGGCCTAACTTTCCCATCACTACAAACGATGGAACCAAGCTTACGCTATCAGGCGATTGAATCAGGGGATATTAATTTAATTGATGCTTATTCAACCGATCCAGAAATTGAACGCTATAACTTAGTCGTCTTAGAAGATGATCAAGAATTATTCCCACCATATCAGGGAGCACCGCTACTACGTGCAGAAACATTGGAACAATACCCTGAACTTGAGGCTATTTTAAATCAACTCAGTGGGCAAATTACGTCCGATGAGATGCGTGAAATGAATTACCGAGTAGGTGTTGATAATGAAGACGCTAGCGTTGTCGCGCGAGATTATTTAACTAAGGCAGGATTCATTGAGTAGAAAAAACAAAAAACCTTGATTGAAGTCATAACGTTACACGACTAACGTCAAAAAGAAGAAGTAGACATCTAGTCGGCTTCTTCTTTTTTATCGCTCAATACATGAGCAATTAGTATACGTTAGTTGAGGTCCACTTTTAAGAGTACTTTACTGATAAAAATATCGACAAGTTCTGCATCAAATTGACGTCCTTTATGATATTTAAGTTCTGTACTGGCCTCTTCTTTTGATTTAGGAATAGAATAAGGGCGAGGCTTCGTCATAGCATCATACGCATCACAAACGGCTAGTATGCGGCTGAGATAAGGAATACTTTCTCCTTTTAACCCTCTTGGATAACCCGTGCCGTCGTAAAATTCATGATGATATAGAACGATGTCGACAATATCTTTAAATTCTTGTGACGCTTGTAATATGCGATACCCCATTTCTGGATGTTGTTTCATTTCTCGCTTTTCATTAGTATTTAGGCCTGACGCTTTATCTAAAATCGTATGGTCTACCGCCACCTTACCAATATCATGCAGTAGCCCCGCTGTCTTTAACTGATGAATTTCTGTCGCATTTAAGTTAAGGACTTTTCCAAACGTCTCCGCTAAAAAACTCACGCGTTCTCCGTGTTCTTTCTCACGCGGTTTCTTCTCATGTAAGACCGCCAATATTCCCTCGATAATATCTTTTCTTCCGCTTGATTTAGTATGAAGCTTATTTTGATACATGCGATCTTCAGCTAGGTGAACAAGTTTAATTAAGTCTTGACTAGGTTTACGTTTATACGCATACCCGAATGAAATCGATAGTTGAATATCTTTCACTGTTATCAAGGATTGTGCCTCTTTTAATGTCAACATCAGCTTTTTCATCTGCTCCTCTGTTGTCTCCGTTAAAATAATCACAAACTCATCACCACCAATACGTGCCAAATACATCGTGTCATCCATATGATGTTCGATTAACTCAACAGCTTTTTTAATTAACTCATCCCCAAACGCATGACCGAATGCGTCATTAATCATCTTTAAGCCATTTATATCTGCAAAAATCACCCCAAAATGCTCCGTCAACTTTTCATTGAGTTGCTGTATTAAGTTTTCATAATAATGGCGGTTATATACGCCGGTTAAAGCATCATGATTACTCATATACTTAATTTGCTTTTGATAGGTGACAAGTGCTGTCTTATCGATCATAGCTAAATGAATCAGCGTTTCATTGGAACGCACATATTGCTGGAGAAACTTGATATAACGTACCGGCTCTGTTCTTGTCTTAAATGAAAAAGAGGTCTCTAACTGATCTTCTTTCAACTGTTGAAAGAAGAAGTAAAAGCGATCTTGATCTTCATCAGCAATAAAGTGTTGTAACTTAGATTGGTGGGGTGTGAGCGAATCAAACAATTGATAACTATAATGATTGGCTTTTACAATCAAACCAGTTAAATCGACGATGAGATAACCTACAGGCGCATCCATAAATAATCTTTCATATTCTAGTTTTGTTTCTTCTAAATATTGATTGATTTCACTTAATTCATCATTCTGAGAGCATAACTCCTCATGATAGATCGATAATGCTTCTATTAATATTTCTTTTGATCCTTCAAACTCTTTATGAGGGCTATTCTTTTCTAACACCTGTTCTATAAGTTTTTCTAACTCACTCACATGCTCACTCCTTTTCTATATACTGATTTAATTAAATGGTATTTTTATAATGCGATAAATGAGGCAGTCTGTCTATCATCCTTTATGGCACGCATTCAAAGTATGCCATCACTTCCAGGACCCGATAAGACAATCGCAATGGCTTGTTTTTTCTGATCAAGTGCCAGTGACTTAAAAAAGATATCGATAGGTAAATGTAACTGATGGTCAGCTACTTGCTTTTCTAACAATAACGTTCCATTAAAAATAGAGACATTCATACGTGGAGGAATTAAATACAGATGATTTCCCTCTGTTATCATCCCCTCTTCCGCCACAGTAATAGGGATTTTTGTATGCCGTGCCAATCACTCATCCATCAAACGCTTAAACTCTTGGGAAAGATGTTGAACAACGATAAAAGTTAACCTAGAGTCTTCAGGTATATAATGAAATAAACACTCTAAAGCTTCTAATCCACCTGCTGAAGCACCTACTCCTACATAATAACGTTGTGACATAAGAACCTCCCGACCTTTTATATATTAGGTTAATTATACTATGATTAAAGCCTTGTTACAATTATTTCCGGTTGTTTATTTCCTTTCACTCTTGAGATCATTTGTAATTTTATACCTACCTCGTCTTTTATACATATAGAAAAAATGATACAATGAAAGTGCTTTTAAGAATACAAACTGACACCTTGAGGTGGTCTTCTATGCAAAAATACACACGCACACTTTCTATTCTGTTTTTATTATTAATTGTCAACGTCATCGGTACGGTTGGTTACTTGTTACTATTAGATGTCACTTTTATAGATGCTTTATATATGACAGTGATTACGATTTCTACCGTTGGATTTGGTGAAGTCGTACCATTAACGTTCACGGCGAAAATATTTACGATTCTGCTAATCTTTTTAAGTTTAGGGATTATTGGTTATGCCGGTTCATCCCTAGTTCATTTCTTTTTCGAAGGTAAAATTCGCGATGCTTGGAGGGAACGGAAAATGCGCGATCGATTGGATCATTTAAAAAATCATGTGATTGTTTGCGGGGCAGGCGAAACCGGACGACACGTGATTCAAACATTAAAAGAAGAACAGGTTGATTTCATAGTAATAGAAGAAGACCAAGATAAAGCAGACGCAATAAAAGATGATAAAGTCATGGTCATTGTCGATGATGCCACAACAGATGAGGCATTAGAAAAAGCCGGCATTAAACGGGCGAAAGGTCTAGTAGCCGCTCTCTCAACTGATGCCAACAATTTATATACCGTTCTCACTGCACGTGAGATGAATGAAAAGTTAATGATTGTCGCCCGTGCCATTAATAACAATTCGCACGATAAATTGATTCGCGCCGGCGCAAATAAAACCGTTTCACCAAATGAAATTGGTGGACATCGGATGGCGTCGATGTTGTTAAAACCCTCTGTGGTTGCTTTTCTAGACACGATTACCCATTCGGGAAAAATTGATTTGAACTTAAACCAAGTGATTATTCACCCAAAATCACAACTATGTAATAAAACATTGATGGAAGCCAATATCCCTGAAAAAACCGATTTAATTATTATTGCGATCAAAGACCAACAAGACGATGAGATCGTCTTTAATCCAATGAAAGATTATCGACTGAAACCCTACCAAACCTTGATCGTCTTAGGTGAAGATAAGGATTTATTTAAGCTTAAACAATTAGCTGAACATTAATATAAGACAAGAAAAAGACCGAAAAGCTATTTATGAGCGTCTCGGTCTTTTTCATATGGCTATTTAAACTGTCATCATGTTCATATCAATCAACTGGTATGAATATCATCTCTTTTACATAGATACCTGCTTTTTGAACATCAAACTCAATGTGTAAGTTCCTTGTTCTAACGTGACTTTTGGCAACTTCTGTTTAATTGCTATTTCATTCATACCATTAGCTTGTGCGGTTGCGACAACTTGATCATTTAACTTGATTGTCATCGCTGACTGACTCAGCGCGTCACCGGTCGACGTATACGTGACATACATCCGGTAAGCTTTAGTCTCATTTACGTTAAAAGTCGTTATTGTCTCATTTGAAACAGCCAGAGGCTGAGTTGTTAATAAAGGATGGTTGACAACACCAGATTGTGAAGGGATTAATCCACTATCATCTCTAAAGACTTGTTTACGTGTCATCACGGGTAATTCTAATAGCACACGACAAATATTTTTCGCACTACGCTGCAACTCTCCCCGAGTGACAGTCCCTTCCTGAAGACCCTTTAATGTATTGTCACCAGCTCTATTTGTTTCAGCCCCGTAATTATTCACGACCATGTAAAGATCGTTTTGACTGCGAATCATATGGTCGGTATGCGCGCGGCTGGGCACACCTTGATTGACGGGATCATTCATATGTGCCCACCAATCGGTCATCACAATACCACGAAAACCCCAGTCCTCTCTTAGAATCGTTGTATTCAGATCATAATTAGATGCTGAAAAATGACCATTCACTGGATTATAGGCCGTCATAATCCCCATTAAATCCGCTTCTTTTACCGCCATCTCAAAGCCTTTTACATACACTTCTCTTAACGCACGCTCACTCACAACCGCATCCACTTGATTGCGCGACTGTTCTTGTGAGTTACAGGCAAAGTGTTTAGCGACCGCATGTGCACCTTCTTTTCTAATCCCTCGCACATTAGCAATGGCCATGATGCCTGTTAAATAAGGGTCTTCTGAGAAATATTCAAAGTTCCGACCGTTCAGTGGATGACGATGAATATTGATTCCTGGCCCAAGCAACAGATCAATCTCATTTTGAATCAGTTCTTTTCCTTCATAACGGTAGAGTGCTTCAATCAAATCCGGATTAAATGTTGAGGCAAGTAATGTCCCAATTGGGACTTGTGTTGCTTTTTCACCTGAGTCCATACGAATGCCTGACGGTCCATCCGCTGTACAACCGACCGGTATGCCTAGTGACAGCAATCGGTCACTGACCCCACCAAAGGCTGACGCTGTCCCTGGTGTAACAAGCGGACTCACCATTCCCTCACCGCGCACAAGAATCGCTAAATCCTCATCCGTTAGTTGACGAATGAAGTCATCTAAGGTTATCTTTTTGTTTAAGACGTCTTGTAACGTATAGGTGGTGTCTTTAAATGACAGGGCTTCGGGTAGTCGGTCGGTTATCCGTTTATTTATATCCTGTTGGCGTAAAGGCACAGGTTCAAGGAGACAGTCATACGTCCCGTCCGCTCGTCTTTTCCCTGGCTTCATCCGCTTGAACGGGGTCACTGGTTTCAGTGCTTCTTCCGCTTGCCTGACTTGTATCGTTTGTCTCAGGTGATAGGGCTGTTTATTCTCATCATAGACAATGTCTGTGTCCCTTACACTCGTCCCGATATGAAAAAGATAGTCCCCCGCTTCTAAAACGTCGCTCGATAGAAAGCCCGTCACACCACTGTCATCATACGAGGTTAGTTGATGAAGGGACAGTTTTATTTCAAGCGTTTCTGTTTCATCTGGTGCTAATAAGCGTGTCTTCATAAATCCGACCAAGCGTTTAGCTGGTTGCCCTAATGTCCCTTGCGGACTCTCAACATAGAGCTGAATCGTTTCTTTACCACTGACGTCTCCTGTATTCGTTACGGTCACACTAAATCTAAATTGCTGATGAGTCGCATCATACTGAAAAGGCTTTGGATTGACTTCAAATGTCGTATACGATAAGCCAAAACCAAACGGATACCTGACTTTATCCGGGCAAAATGTTTCAAAGTAGCGATACCCGACATAAATATCTTCCACATAGTGATTCTGCACGTCACTACCAAAATGTTGACTAGACGGGTAATCAGTTAACTGATACGCAATGGTATCTGGTAGCTTCCCACTTGGTGTCACATGACCTACGAGCACGTCTACAGCCGCTCGCCCGCCTTCCATCCCGCCATGCCATGTATAAATAACACTACTCGGGTCGTAAGACTCAACAAACGACAGATCAATGATATTGGACGTATTCAGTACGACAACAACTCGGTCAAAATATGTCGTCACAAGACGGATCATTCTATCCTCTTTATCGGTTAAATAATAACTCCCTTTTTCAGCGCGATTATCTTGGTCTTCACCTGCCGTTCGCCCAATCACAATAATTGCTTTATCATTTCTTTCACTTGCTTGTTGAACAAATGTATCCATTAACGGCATCTCTTCTTGGAACCAAGCTCCGCTGCCCACGCACCACCACCATCGTCAAACGGCTGTTTCTTTATAAAGGTTTGATACGCCTCTAAGACCTCTTCATCGATTGTGACGGTTTTATCTTCAAGTAAACTGTCGATAAGATTCGTTGTGTATAACACATTCACGCTCCCACCAGACCCTGTGCCACTTCGATAATAATCATATTGAATCCGACCAAAAACCGCGACTTTTTCAGCTGGCTTTAGCGGCAAGGTGTGATCATCATTCTTTAATAAGACCGCCCCTTCAGCTGCGACTTGTCGACTAAAATCACTAAATCCTTCAATCGGTACACCGATTTTACTCATCTCACTTCACTCCTTACTTCCTCTACTTTCCCCAACCTTATCAGAAAGTAAGTGGGATAAAAACCTAGTAAATCCGTCTAAAAATCCAGTAAAAAAGAGAAAGTCACCCATATAGGCAACTTTCTCATTAAATCCCTGTCTTTATGACGGAAATGATTGATGGTTCATATAGCTTACTTATTGATCCCGCGTTTTTTTCGTCGCTTGATAAAACTTATTCCCACCCGATAAGTTTGATACATCCTTAAAGCCGTGGTTGAGTAAAATATTCTGAACCGCATTACCCGTTGTCCCACTATTACAATACGTGACAGTCGGTAGGTTTTTATCAAGTTCATTTAGTCGTGCCCGAATAACCGCATGCGGCATACTCACCGCTCCGTCCACGCAATTAGCGAGGTGTTGCTTTTCAATCCGGGTATCGACTATTTGAATCTTTTCACCGTTCGCTTCTAGCTCACGCACGTCATCACTCGTCTTTAATGGACGTCCTTTAGACAGCGCGTTATCTAAAATCATCCCGCTATAATGGACCGGATCTTTTGTCGTTGAAAACGGCGGAGCATAAGCGAGGTCTAAGTGGAACAATTCATCAACTGTCGCACCATAGGTTACGAGTGTACTAAACACATCAATGCGCTTATCGACGCCCTCTTGTCCAACAATTTGAACGCCAAGTAACTTTTTCGTGTCACGGTCGGCAATCGCTTTAATATTCATCTCCGTTCCATTAAAGTAAGCCGGTTTATCTGGTTTAATATTATGGGAAATCTCAATATTAAACCCCTCTGCGCGCGCTTCCGCTTCAGATAAACCGGTATTGGCGACGGTAAATTCAAATAATTTATAAATACTTGTCCCGAGAATCCCTTTAAATTCTAATGAACCGCCAGACAATTGGTCACCCGCAATTCGGCCGGTTTTATTCGCCGTAGACCCAAGTGGCCGGTAAACCGGTTTATGCGTTTGTCGCTGAAAGGTTTCAATACAGTCCCCGCAGCTATAGATGTTTTTAAGATTCGTCTCCATACGCTCATTCACTTTAATTGCCCCTGTTTCACCAATCTCAACGCCGATCGCTTTTGCGAGTTCAACATTTGGTTTCACGCCGGTTGCTAAAATAACCAGCTCCGCTGGAATCGTTTCTTCTTCATCAATCTTCACATGATCTGCTTGAATTCCTTTGACGGTTTTGTTTGTTCTTACGTCAATCCCTTTTTTCACAAGTTTATCTTCTAAATAATCTGCCATATCAGGATCAAGGTTTGAGGTAATATGCGGCTTCATCTCAACGATGACCACCTCGATATCTCGTTCAATTAAGTTTTCAAGCATCTCAAATCCAATGAAGCCCGTCCCAACAACGACGGCTGTTTTCGGTTGATGTTCATCGATATAACCTTTAATCTGTCGTGCATCTTGAACGGTCCGTAAGGCATGGACGTGCGGCAGATCGACACCATCAATCGGTGGCACGATGCTCTTTGCTCCTGTTGCGATAACGAGTTTATCGTAGGCATCAGTAAACGTTTCATTAGTTTTTAAGCTTTTCACATGTACCTGTTGGTTATCATGGTCAATTTTTGTTACTAAGTGGGCGGTATGAATATCAATGTTGTATTTCTTCTTAAAGAAGGCTGGGTCTCTTGGCGTTAACGCCTCAATTGATTCTACTTCGTTCCCGATATAATACGGTAACCCGCAACCCGAGTAAGAAATATCGACATCTTTCTCATAAATCGTAATCTCTAAATCATCCTGATTTCGCCTTGCCTTTGCGGCCGCTGATGTTCCAGCCGCTACTGCGCCTATGACAATAAGTTTCATCTTGTGTACCTCCTAGATTATCTTTTAATGATTAAACACCTTTATTTTCACACTGTTACTTTTCCCTACTTATCAACTCATTAACCTTATATAAGCATCTACTTATATACTAATGAATCCTATTCACAAACACAAGCACTTTACACATTCTTAACAAAAAGAGTCTGAAGCAAAACTCGAAAATATGAAGTAAAAACCGGATGTGATTTTCTGTTAAGAAGATCACATCCGAATTTATTTTTAGTATTTTCATCCTTGAAAAAGGTTGTCGATAGATTGGCAGTGAACTTCCGTAAGTTCACTGCCAATAATGCAAATCCAAATTCATTCTCTACAAGTTCTTTTTCGCGAAGAGAAAATCTTGTGAAACCCAAAATAGCCTTCAATAATCCAAATACTAGTTCTACGTCATTTTTTCTTTTGCCGTAAATCTTACCAGCTTCTTCATCCGAAAGCTTCGCACGAATATATGCTTTTTGCTGTTCCAATTATTTTGTTGATGCACACTTTTCTATTATTGCCTTCCTTTGCTTTTGTACATTGCTCTCTCGGGGAACAGTTATGACAATCCTCCAATTTCTTAGCACATTGACGCGCTCATTCTTCAGAATCAATGCCGAGGTGTTTTTTGCGGATCTCTTGGGTTTCTATAACACCAAATCCGACAAACAAATAAGGCCATATCAAGGCTTAATAGTATTTTTAAAGAATTGAAGTGTCAAACTCTCGTGTTAAAAAATATTTTTAATTGCAAACTATTGACAGTGATATAATATAGTTATACACTAAAATTAACTAAAATTTAGGAGGTTCATTTTTAAAAAAAGTATTGATTGTCGCACTACCTGTCATCATGTTTTTAACTGTATCGACTACTTCTGTATTTGCTCAAACTGGATCGTCCTCTTTGAAGGACAACAAGGTTGATTTTGGACAAGAATTAGTAATTGATGAGTCCACTGAAGGGATAAGTGATGTTTTAACTTATGAAGAGTTAGTAAGTAAAGTTGCAAATGATCAAAACATTTCAAAAGAACAAGGTCGTATAATGTTAAATGGTGATTTTTATAATAACGGTACCACTACTTATAACGGTAGTCTAAACATAGGAATCGGAAAATATGGTAGCGTTTCATTTGGGGTATCTCATGCTACAAATTGGTACAAATATAAATATCAAGAAGGACACAAATACTTTTAATTCTCTGGAGGCTAATCATGAAAAAAAACGTAATAAATTTATCTTTTTTAATTATCGGTCTGATAGTTGGAATACTTATAATTTTTTCTCCTGTTATTATAACTGGAGCATCGTATGATGTACAAAGAGTTATGGGCAACCTTTTAGTTGCAGAATTTATATTGAGAACAAGTTCATTAATTATCGGTTTGTTGGTAGTTTATGATGCTATGAAAACTTTTAGAAAAAACAATAACGTCTTAAATTTATTAGTAATT
>NZ_BAXD01000050.1:0-12942 GCF_001310395.1 Halolactibacillus sp. JCM 19043 | reverse complement strand
TGATAAAAAAGAAAAAAACAGTAAAATTAAACGGTATTGCTTTCAATATTTAACAAGATACCTACCGCCATAAAGTTAATGAGTAACGATGACCCACCATAACTAAGAAACGGCAGCGTAAGACCGGTGACTGGTAACACCCCGATGACGACCGCTATATTGATCCAGACTTGTAACGTCATCATCGTCACTAAACCGAGGACGAGTGTTTGAGCAAAATTGTCTTGAACGAATAGCGCTAACTTTAAGCCTCTGTAGAAGAACATCATAAATAACCCAATCACTAAACCAGCACCAATCAGGCCTAGTTCTTCAGAAATAACCGCAAAGATAAAATCATTATGTGGTTCTGGTAAATAGAAATATTTTTGTTTCCCCCGCAAAAAGCCCGTGCCTAAAATACCACCCGGTCCGATGGCTAAAAGCGATTGAATGGATTGAAAACCACTGCCTAAAGGATCTTGCCACGGATCTAAAAAGGCAGTTAACCGTCTGATGCGGTATGGAGCAGCTAAAATAAGGCCAATTAAACCCGATAGGCCGAGTATAAACAAGCTAAAGAAATGTTTGATTTTCGCTCCTTGAAAAAATAGGGTACATACACTGCCCCCCACAATGATTAAGCCTGTTCCAAGGTCAGGTTGTAGCATGACTAGACCAAACGACAATAGAATAACAACGAGACGAAATAGTAAGCCGCTTCCTAACTGACTAACTGGATAGACTAAATGTTCATTTAAGTAACAAAGATAAATAATCAAGGTGACTTTCACAATCTCTGCTGGTTGAATATTAAAGCTAGCTAAACCAATCCAACTTCTAGCTCCTCCTCTGACAAGGCTATCCCTGGTATTAATACGAGAATGAGTAAGATAATAGATAAGACAAATAATAGCGGCGCCCTTTTTTTATATAGTTGGTACGGAACCCTTTGAAAGATTGCCATCAAGCCGCAACCTAAACCAAAAAAGATGGCTTGCCGTTTCAAGAAATAATAAGGATCCAAAAAACGCTCAGTAGCGATGACAGATGACGCACTATAAATCATGAATAATCCAATCACAGACAAAATAAATACTGGCCAAAACAGTGACGTCGGCTTTATCATTCGATTCATAAAAAAACACACCCTAACAATATCCTATTGTTAGAGTGTATGCACGGTATCGATAAATATATCTCCGCGTATTTCAAAGTTTTTAAACTGATCCCAACTTGCACATGCAGGCGATAACAACACAACGTCACCGGCTTTAGCATCAGCGGCTGCCCGCTTTGTCATTTCTTCTAATGTCTCCCCAACAACCGTTGGGATGTTTTGTTTTATACCGACTTCATGTAACTTATCTTTCGTTTCACCGTATACGTATAAACCAACGACGTGATCTAAATGTGGCAATAGCTCATCAAAACCATTACCACGATCAAGTCCACCCGCAATGAGTCGAACAGGTACGTTAAAAGCTTGTAAAGCTGTAACGGTCGCTAATATATTTGTCGCCTTTGAGTCATTATAGAAACGCACGCCGTCTTGCTCTTTAACAAACTGTAACCGATGTTTCACACCGGTAAATGTCGTTAATACGTCCTTGATTCCTTCAATCGTTGCCCCTAACAATAAAGCGCTGATACTGCTTGCTAAAATGTTTTCTAAGTTATGCGCACCGACGAGTTTAATATCAGAAATATCAATGATTTTTTGTTGTTTAAAGAACAGCGCACCGTCTCGAATATAACCACCGTCCGTCAGGATTTCTTTCCGTGAAAAAGGAATCTTCGTTGCTTTTGCTGTTTGGACAAGCTTGACGACTTCAGCATTATCGGCATTATAAACCAAGTAATCATCTGCTTGTTGATGAGCGAAAATATTCGCTTTAGCCTGTTTATAAGCGTCAAAATCCCCGTGATAATCCAGATGCGCAGCAAATAAATTGAGCAGGACACTGACTTTCGGCTTAAACGTGCCACTCCCCATCAATTGAAAGGACGAAAGCTCTAATACGAGCCGATCTTCTTCAAGCTCATAACTTACCTCTGTTGCGACATGGCCAATATTACCCGCTGCACGCACTTTCTGATTGCTTCGCGCTAACATTTGTTCCGTTAAAGTCGTGGTCGTCGTCTTGCCATTAGAACCGGTAATCGCCACAGTCGGAACATCGATCATATAAGGTAATAACGCAATTTCTGTTAGAATCGGAATACCTCGTTTTCCTGCTGCCTCTAGTAATGGATTCGTATACGGAATACCAGGATTTTTAATAATCACCTCACACGTATCTAGTAACGATTCAGATGGTTCGCCGAGTTGAACAGTCACCCCTAGGTCAATGAGCGCTTTTACTTCTGGGTCAGTTACTTTCGCGTTTAAATCACTTGCAACGACATGAAAGCCTTCGGCATGCAAAATACGACTGACAGCTGTACCCGTTTTAGCTAAGCCTAGAATAAGAATATGTTGATAGGGAAAGCCTTTAATATGATGAACCATTTACAACACCACCTGAATAAGGATCGATATAATGCTAGATAGTAAACCGATTGACCAAAAGGTTGTCACAACACGCCATTCTGACCAACCTTTTAGTTCGAAATGATGATGAATCGGACTCATAAGAAAGACACGTTTCCCTCGTGTTTTAAAAGAAATGACTTGAATCATCACCGATAGCGTTTCAACCACAAAGACGAAACCAACGAATACAAGGAGAATTTCAAGCTTCAATACAAGGCCAATTGCCCCAAGTAATCCACCTAATGCAAGTGAACCGGTATCACCCATAAATACTTTGGCTGGATGGGCATTGAATACTAAAAATCCGAGTAATCCGCCGACAACACTAAAGCTAATCATACTAACGACTGACTCCGTCGTCGTCAGTGCGGCAATGATACCGAAAGTAAGAAAACTAATCGTCCCAAGTCCCCCAACGAGTCCGTCTAACCCATCGGTTAAGTTAACCGCATTAGAAGCCCCAACGAGTAGCACCACAACAAAAATCGGATAAAGAAATCCAAGATCAATTAAGACCTCAGTCCCAGGAATGGCGAGGGTTGTATCAATCTCTGTCCCCAATAATAAAAAGTAAAACAATACACTGACAAATAGCTGGCCGATTAATTTTTGAATGGACGTTAACCCTAAATTTCTTTTTAACACAACTTTAATAAAATCATCTATAAAGCCTAATAAACCGAAGCCAATAAAAACGACCATTAACAGGACCCATTCTCTTGAAAAAAATGTCCCCATCACAAAACGATGTAAAATTAAACTGCCAATCACAACACTAACGATAATCATAACGCCACCCATTGTAGGTGTGCCTGTTTTTTTCTGGTGTGATTTCGGTCCTTCTTCACGAATACTTTGACCGAATTTCAGTCGACGTAAAAAAGGGATAATCATTGGTGCGGTTATAACGACAATAAAAAAACTAACAAGTATACTAGCGATAATAAAAAGTAAATCCATACTGTTCCTCCATCTTTCTCGTCTCACATTTGGTTATGACTAGTTATTTAATCTTCTTTTAATTGCTGAATAATTTGCTCTAAGCGCATCCCGCGTGAGGCTTTAAACAAAATAACACTGGGATGATCGAGTTGTTTAAGTAAATGTACCGCCTCTTCACTTGTCTTTACATGAGTATGTTCAACGTGTGAGTAATCAGAAATATTTTTGGCTAGTTGACCGACGGTCAAGACGTAATCGATAGGCGCATCAATACTCTCACCGACTTCACGGTGGTATTGATCTGCTTTCTCACCTAGTTCATACATATCACCTAAGACCAGCACTTTTTGACGGGGGTCTGATAACGACTGAATTAATTTTATCGCTGCCTTCATCGATGTCGGTGAGGCGTTATAGGCATCATTAATAAATAAATGCTCATGCCAATGTTCTTGTTCAAAACGCATCCCTGTTTTCTCTAACTGATTAAATCCTTGTTGAATTAAGGCATCCGTTAATCCAATCTCTCGACCAACAAGAACCGCATACATCGCATTTTTCGCATGATGTTGACCAATCATCGGAATCGTAAAGAGGTGCTGTGTTGATCGGTCTAGAAATGTCGTTGTCTCTAGTGTGAGAGTATCCATACTGATCATGTGTGACACCTCGCCAGTGAATCCAACAGCGTAGGTTTTAACAGCATACGAACGCTCAAGTAACGGTTCATCTCCATCATAGATTAACACACCTTCTGCCCTAAGGCCCGATAAAATTTCTAATTTTGCTTCAGCAATCCCTTCGCGTGTCTTCAAAAATTCAATATGTGACTCACCGATATTCGTAATAACAGCGATATCTGGTGTGGCAATCTCTGATAATTGTTTAATTTCACCGAAGTTACTCATACCCATTTCTAACACTAAATATGCCGTATCATTTGGAGCGGATAAAATCGTCAAGGGCAATCCTATATGATTATTATAATTCCCTTTGGTGACATGGGTCTTCCCGCGTTCTTTTGTGACAGCCCCAATTAAATCTTTTGTTGAGGTCTTACCGTTGGACCCGGTAATACCAATGACGACGGCATTTAGTGTCTTACGGTAATGTTTGGCTAAAGCCTGTAGTGCTGTTAAGGTATCGTCTACAATGTAGAGTGTGACCTCGCGCTCATCAATCTCAGGTAAAGGATGATCCGCTTGCCAAAACGACGCTTTAGCGCCTTGATTAATCGCCTCAAGTAAAAAATCATGAGCATCAAAGCGTTCCCCAACAATCGGCACAAATAACTGACCATGTAACGACGCCCGACTATCTGTTGACACGCCTTCAACATTCTCAGGCGGTTTTCCAATCACAGATTGTGCCACCGCTGTTAATAATTGATAAGGAATCATTTAATCACCTAACCTTTTTTCTAAATAATCATGGGCGACTTGGTAATCATCAAATGGATACGTTTCACGTCCAATAATTTGATAGGTTTCATGACCTTTTCCAGCAATTAAAATAACATCAGACTCACGAGCTAAATCAATCGCACGATGAATCGCTTGTTTTCGATCAATTTCCACCACGTAATTAGACGATTCTATTCCTTTCTCCATATCTTTAATGATTGTCTCAGGATCTTCTGTACGCGGGTTATCTGATGTCAAAATCGTGACATCACTATACGTCTCACTCACATGCGCCATCAATGGTCGTTTCGTTTTGTCACGATCGCCACCACAACCAACGACACAATAAATCTTTCCTGTCGCAAAGGTTTGGATTGTTTCTAACACATTTTTAAGTGAATCTGGCGTATGGCATAATCAACAATGACTGAATAATGCGTGTTTGTTTGTACTGATTGAAATCGTCCCTTCACACCTGGAAGCGATTCGAGCGCCGCTTTAATCACGTTCATTGATACCCCACTTTTAAGTGCGGTTGCTGTTGCCGCTAACATGTTATACACATTAAATTTACCTATGAGCTTGGACGTAATCCTCACCTCATCAACCATACCCGATAGAGTAAATTGAGTTTGGGTGGCTGATAATTGAATATCGGTCGCATATAAATCACTTGCCGGAGTTAAGCCATAAGTAACGACCGGTTGGCTCGTCGCATGAATAAAATGTTCAGCGTATGCATCGTCCGCATTTATCACCGCATATTTAGGTCGCACTGGATCATAGCGATTACCTAGCTGTTGAAATAAACGTTCCTTCGCTAAACGATAATCCATCATCGATGGATGATAATCTAAATGGTCTTGTGTCAGATTAGTAAAAACAGCTATATCAAAATCAATCCCTCTAACACGTCCTTCTTCAAGCGCATGCGACGATACCTCCATCATACAATGGTCGACATTCGCTTGTTTCATCGCCTGAAAACTATTGAATAAATAAGATGGTTCGGGTGTTGTATTTTTAATTGGGAAACTTTTGTCGCCAATTTTCATTTGAATGGTCCCTACAAGGGCGGTTTGTTGTTTATTCTTTTTGAATATCTCTTCTAAGATATACGTAATCGACGTCTTGCCATTTGTACCTGTGATCCCAATCATGTGCATCTCATTCGTCGGATAGTCATACATCTCATTCGCTAAGAAACTAAGGACGCGGAAGACATCTTTCACTTTAATTTGTACAAGTGGGCTATCCGTTAACTCATGCTCAACGAGTAACGCCACAGCCCCTTGGTCATAGGCTTGTTGAGCAAAATCATGACCATCAACGGTATACCCTTTATACACGCAAATAAAGCGCCTGCTTTTACTTCACGGGAATCTGTCGTCATATGCGTAATGACGGGATTTTGTTCATTTATTATCTGATAGACAAACGGTAGTCGTTCTAATAATGTTTGAAGTTCTTTCATTTTGGTTTGAGTAGAAAGTTCACTTTCTACCTACGCCTCCTCTCTATTATTCAGGTTAAACACCTTGATGACTTACTTATATACGAGCCATTGCCATAGGAAAAAGGCATTCTTTATGAATGCCTTCCTTCTTTCATTCATCCATGTCCATTATATCAAAAATGTCACGTGATGCCATGATTAATTATCACTGGTTAAGAATAATTCTATAACACTGCCTTCCCTGACACGTTCGCCTGGTTTTGGACGTTGATCTAATACGACGTCGCCTTCTCCTGAGATATCTAATGTAAATAATTCATACTGAGTCAAGATATGGGAAATATCTTCCCCAATATAATCCGGCACTTCAACAAACCGCTTCTCAGGCCAATCCACTTCTTTATCGACACCAGCTGTTTTTTCAACCCCTTGTAAGGTTAAGACATCGTCAATGATACGACCAACAATAGGAGCCGCGACTACTCCACCAAATTGCACCGTGTTTTTCGGATTATCAATCGCGACATAGACGACAATTTCCGGTGCCTGCATCGGCGCTATACCGATAAAAGAGACGATATGATTATTCGCCATATAACGGCCATCAGGTCCGACTTTTTGAGCAGTTCCTGTTTTCCCACCCACACGATAACCTTCAACATAAGCCCCTCGCCCTGTCCCTTTACTCACGACTGACTCAAGTGCCTCTCTTACGAGTTTTGACGTTTCTTCGCTAATCACTTGTTTACCATCCGTTGAGGTAACCGGTATATGTGACTGGATAATAGTCGGCTGAATCCGGTGACCGCCATTGACAATCGCGCTGACCGCACTCACTTGTTGAATCGGTGTAACGGCAACCCCTTGACCAAATGCTGTCGTCGCAAGTTCTACCGGTCCTACCTGACTCGTGTGAAATAAAATTCCAGTCGCTTCACCATTTAATTCAATGCCCGTTTTTTCTCCAAAACCAAACGCATCAATATATTGAAACAAGCGCTCTTTTCCAAGTCGTTGACCTAACACAACAAATCCGGGATTACATGAATTTTCAACGACCTCTAAGAAAGTTTGATCACCATGACCACCACGTTTCCAACAACGCAAATGTTGTCCCGCCACTTGAATAGAGCCGTGATCATGATAGTGGTCTTCAGTCAAATCAACAACACCTTCTTCAATTGCGGCGGCTAATGTAATAATTTTAAACGTTGAGCCTGGCTCATACGTTGACCAAATAGGCAAATTATGATTGTATACATCTGCGTCTACTTCTTGATAGCGATCAGGTTGATAGGTCGGACGTGTCGCCATCGCCAATATTTCGCCCGTGTTTGGATTTTGTACAATCGCTAGCGCCTGGTCCGGTTGATAAGTAGCCACAGCTTGGTCTAACTCGCGTTCAATAATCATTTGTATATCCAAATCGATTGTAAGCGCAACTGACTTTCCACTTGTCGGTAACTGAAGTTGATCAGATTCATTTGGTAACCGGCGACCCTTCGCATCAGCATAATAGCGTATTCTACCAGACTCACCACTTAACATATCGTCGTATATTTGTTCAATGCCTAACAGGCCTTGTTGATCAATCCCAGTAAAACCTAAAACATGACTCAGTAACGAACCATATGGATAGGACCGCTCATAATCATCCACAAAATATAGTCCCGCTAAATCTAAACCGATTAACTTGGTTGACACATGTGGTGGTAATTTAATGGCTTCCCGCATTTTAACAACCGCGATTTGTTGACTGACGGCTTCTTCCACCACCGCACGGTCTAGCTGAAGCGCTTGACTTAAGGCAGCAACAACCGCCGCTTGATCTGTTATTTGTCTAGGAACAATTAATAAAGTTTTCACCCGTTCATTCGTTACAATCACGCGATGATGCGGTCGATGATCTCCCCCCTGGGTGCTTCGAGAGTGAGATCTCTTAACCATAAATCCTCCCCCTTTTCTAACAGGCTTGGATAAGACCATACTTGTAAATAAACTAACCGACCACAAAGAATGAAAAATAAACCTATAAACAGAAAAAAAACAGTGATGATGCGCTTGCTCACTCGGAAACGATACATACTTAACCTACTTTCTTTTAAGGAAGATGTAGTTTACTGTATGAGTGAAATCAGTTCATCATGCACTGTTTAATTTTGTTTTAAAGCTATTCAACGCCAGATTCTTTCGTTTCTTCCTCAGGCGAGACAGGATTGAAATCAGTAAAGTCAAAAAGAATATAGTCTCCTGAAGCAATCGGTGTTCCAGGTTCAATCGATTGTTTTTCTAAATAACCTTGACCGACAATTTCATGATCAAGTTTTAGTAGGTTACTTAATTGAACAACTTCTCGCAATGACCAACCCGATAAATCCGGTAGTTTGGGTTGATCTGTCACTAAGATGATATGATCTGTCGAGAGGATCGTCTCACCGGCTGTTTTATTGCTAGCCGTAATCGTTGGACCGTCACCTACAACAGTAACCTGAACCCCTTGACTGGTTAAGTTATCCGCAATATCTTCTGTCTTTAGTCCAACAGCTACCGGCATCACTAATTCGTTCACCGTTGACACTTGATCTTTATCCGGTTGTATATTTTGATAATGTAACGCATTCTCCATCACATGATTAAAAATATACGACACAGGTTTAGAGCCGGATTCCGTTGCTTCAAGCTCTGGTTGTTGAACGGTGACATACATCAGTAATTCAGGGTCTTCGCTTGGTGCCATGCCAATAAAAGAAAAGATATAATTTTCCCGTCCATATAAATACCCTGAGGCGCCACCAGAGATTTGAGCCGTACCGGTTTTACCTGCTAGCGTATAAGACGGTAGTTCAAAAATTCCGTTAGCTGTCCCAGTTTCTTCTGTGACAACTGATTCCATCGCTTGTAATACTTGCTGAGCCGTATCCTCTGAGATAGGTTCACCGGCAATGGTTGGCGTATTTTCCTTAATCACATCACCTGTATTTGGATCTGTGATGGACTGAATAATATAAGGGGTCATCATGTGACCATTATTCGCGATGGCTGTTGCTGCTTTAACGATTTGAATGGGCGTCACGGTTGTCCCTTGGCCAAACGCCGCATTTAGCTGTTCGATTGGGTAACGATATACTAGCCGGCCAAGTGTTTCTCGCGGTAAATCAATGCCAGTCAATTGATCAAATTGAAAGGCTTTTAAATACTCTAAAAACGTCTCCGTTCCAACCTTTTCCCAGACCAACTTTGCCATCGCCACGTTTGATGAACGCTGGAAACCTTCCGCATAGGTGATTGTGCCCCAATGTTTACGATAATCTGGTACAGCACGTGTAATTTCCGGAATTTTGTAGGTTCCTGATTGATACGTTTCATTAGGATTATATACCCCTTCTTCAATCGCTGATGCCAATGTGAAGATTTTCATCGTTGAGCCTGGTTCAATCGGCGTTGAGACAATATCGTTATACCAGTTCGTGACATTCCCTAAATCATTCGGATTATAACTCGGCCTTGAACCCATCGCAATGATTTCACCTGTTTTAGGGTTAATGACCGTTGCTGTGATGCGTTTCGGATTGAATTCTGCCTCTACTTGGCTTAGCGCATCTTCTAGAATGGTTTGTACTTTTTGATCTAACGTCAACTGAACATTAAATCCGTCTTGCTTTTCTAATACTTGAACCTCTTCATTTAGCAGTGGATCATTATATCTATCCTTAAGCAGGGTCACTGAACCGTCTGTACCTGTCAGTAACTCATCTAACTGCGCTTCAATACCAGTAATCCCTTCAATTAATTGGTCATCGTTCGTTTGAGCTAAGCCAATGACATGTGAAGCAAAGATACCATTGGGATAGTACCGTTTAGCTTCTTCAATAAAGTGAACACCCGGTAAGTCTAGCGCATCAATCTGTAATTTTTGTTCTCGCGTTAAATTTGTCCCTTCACGTCCAAATTCAACTTGAAAGCGGCCATCAGCGCTCCCTTTGTCAAGGATGTCTTGGACAACTGATGCGTCCATGCCGATTATTGGCGCCAATTGTTCTGCCGTTGTCGCTGGGTCAGCAACATGGTTCAAACGTTTTTCAGGATCAGGTGAAAAGGAGGGGTCGACAATCGCATAGAGTCGGTATACATTAATATCTTGTGCTAAAACCATCTCGTTTCGATCATAGATATAACCTCTCTTTGCTGGTGTAACTTCCTTTTTCTCACGCTGGTCTTTTGCCCATGCCTCTAAATTAAAACCATCGACTTGTCCTGTTGCTTGAATATAGAGCATTTTCCCTGTCAGTATAAGAAAAAACACAACCACCGCAAGTATGACTGGGTGGTAGGGTTTGATTTTTGATGAAGTCGTCTTTGATGTCAGCTGTTTTTTCATAGGCATTCACTCAATTAACTTTTGATGCTTGTTTCACTTTAGTATTTTGTATGTCTAACCCATGTTCTTTAGCAACGGCTAGGATCCGTTCAGGATTAGAGAGTTCCATTTTTTGATAAGCTAAATTTTCATTCACCATTTGTTGCTCGGTCATCTCTGTTTTGACTGATTCAATATTCCGATTGATTCCGTCAATTTCTGCGCTCATATGAATCACAAAAAACAGTGCGAGACAAAACCCTAATGCATATAGACCCATTAATATGTATTCACCTGATGTCAATCGTTTGGATCTAACGACAACTTTAACTTGTTTCGATTGTTTTCTCTGTGGTATTTGTTGATGTACAAACGCTCTATCTAGCTCATCATTCATCCCGTCCTTTGTCATAAAAGAATTGTTCATCCCACGCCTTTACTTTTTCAACAATACGTAATTTAGCTGATCGTGCGCGTCTGTTGTCGGATAATTCGGCTTCATCGGCGACGATCGGTTTTCGCGTCACCATTTTAAAAGGCGGTTGACTACCTTCTGGCACAACCGGCATGTTTCTCGGAAGTGGTGGTGTCGTACTCCACTTCTTAAATGCTTGTTTACAAATCCGGTCTTCTAAAGAGTGGAACGTAATCACTGCCACTCGTCCACCAATACTCGTTAACTCCGCTGCTTGATGTAACACATCGTAAAAGGCGTTTAATTCATCGTTCACCGCAATCCGAATCGCTTGGAAAATCCGCTTCGCGGGGTGTCCACCTTTTCGTCTAGCTCGATGCGGAATTGCTTCTTTAATCAGCTCGACAAGTTCATCTGTCGTTTTTATAGGCGCTACTTCTCGTTGTCTCTCAATGGCACGAGCGACTTGTTTTGAGAATTTTTCTTCACCGTAACGGAAAAATATTTTAACTAAATCATGATAGTCCCAATCATTCACCACATCGTATGCGCTTAAGTCTTGTGTTTGATCCATTCGCATATCTAGCGGCGCATCTTGATGATAGCTAAATCCACGTTCACCGTGGTCTAGTTGAGGTGATGAAACACCTAAATCAAATAAAAACCCATCAACGGATTGGATATTACGTGACACAAGTGCTTGTTTCATATGTCTAAAATTCGAATGAATAAAAATAATGTTAGCTTCATATGGCCTTAATCGTTCTTTAGCTGCGGATAAGGCTTCTAAATCTTGATCAAAACAAATCAGTTTCCCTGTCGTTAATTGTTTGACGATTTGAAGTGAATGTCCGCCAGCACCGAGTGTCCCGTCTACGTATATTCCTTCTGGTTTAATATTTAATCCATCAATCGTTTCTTTCATTAATACGCTTTCATGTTCGAACATTTACTTTCACCTCATTTATATCATTTATCTTATCTGATCCTTTTAATTCTCATCGTCACAAATCAAAGTCCATCATATTTTCAGCAATTTCTGAGAATGTATCTGCGGATGCTTCCATATAACTTTCCCACTGCGCTTCTGCCCAAATCTCAATACGATTAGATACACCAACGACAGCACACGCTTTTTCTATCCCCGCATACGCGGTTAGTGTCTGTGGTAAATTGATACGCCCTTGTTTATCTACTTCACACTCTGTTGCACCAGAGAAAAAGAACCGACTAAACGCCCGGGCATCTTTTTTAGTTAATGGGAGCTTTTTTATCTTCTCTTCTAAGATGTGCCATTCTGTTTCAGGATATACAAATAAACATTGATCTAAACCACGGGTCACGACAAAGCGTTCTCCAAGGTCATCACGAAATTTAGCCGGCATAATTAACCGACCTTTAGCATCAATATTATGTTTGTATTCACCCATAAACATAATCATCGCCCACCTTTTCTTATAGTCTACCACATCCCCCCACTTCTCACCACATATTTTTGGGTTACGATTAGAAAAATTGGTAAATAGTACATATGTTCGCCTTTTATTATTTACAGTAACGTTTTTTATCGCTTGTTTTGAATATTTTTGAAGTGACAAACATATATTCCACATGGTATTATTAAAGCACTAACAGTGACCGTCACAAAACAAAGAGAGGGTGTGTATCATGGGCATGAAGGCAATCTTTTCAAATCGCTTATATAAGCATAAAATCGATGCAAACTTTGTTATGTCCATGGATCACACCCTTCGGATGTTTAATCAAGCCAAACATTTTCGCTATCAAGCGGAGGTCCGGGAGCTTAGGGGCGTGAAAGCGGAAAATCCCGTCTCCATCCATCAACAATTGAAA
>NZ_BAXD01000049.1:0-12956 GCF_001310395.1 Halolactibacillus sp. JCM 19043 | reverse complement strand
TGGAGCAACGAGGTCCTTGAAAGGATTCGCCCAAGATTTAAAGGGTTTAAAATCCGAAATGAATTTAGCTCGTTCTAGTGGTAAAGATTATACAAACAGCCTAAAAGGATTGCGTGAGCAGTCAGATATTCTTACGAGACGATTTCAAACTCAACAAGAGAAGGTTAAAGAACTCAGACATCGTTATGAAGAATCTAAGAAAGCAAAAGGTGAAGATGCAGAACAAACAAAAAATCTTTCTGCAGAATATAACAACGCTACAGCGCAAATGAACCGTACAGAAACTCAACTTAAAAATATCAATAAAGCAATCGATGATCAGATTAATCCTTTAAAGCGTTTGGGTACTCAACTAGATTCAACAGGTAAAAGTATGCAGTCGGTTGGGAGAAAGATGACGGACTTCGGTAAAAGCTATTCTATGCGAGTAACCGCACCTATTGTTGCAGGCGGTGCTGCTGTATTTAAAGCTTCAGTTGATTTTGAATCTGCTTTTGCAGGTGTAGAAAAAACCGTCGACGGTTCAGCTAAACAAATCGATAACCTAAGACAAGGTATCAGAGACATGGCCAAAGACATTCCTGCCACCACAGAGCAAATAGCAGCTGTCGCTGAATCTGCTGGACAGTTGGGTATTGAGACAGAGAAGGTAGAAGAATTTACCCGAACTATGATTGACTTAGGTGAAGCAACTAATTTAACGAGTGAACAAGCTGCAACTGAATTCGCTCGATTCGCTAACATTGTAGGCATGAGTCAAGATGACTTTGATAAGCTAGGTTCCACAATTGTTGCGCTTGGTAACAACTTGGCCACCACCGAATCGGAAATCAGTAGTATGGCTATGAGGTTGGCCGGTGCAGGTGCTCAAGTCGGTTTGACTGAATCACAGATATTAGCATTCGCTGGTGCATTATCCTCTGTAGGTATTGAAGCAGAGGCTGGTGGTTCAGCTTTTAGTAAAGTCATGATTAATATGCAATTGGCAGCAGAACAAGGCGGGAAAGATTTAGAGAACTTTGCGAAAGTTGCGGGTGTTTCCGCAGAAGATTTTAAAAAGGCTTACGAAAAAGATGCGACAGGAGCGATCATTAGTTTCATTGATGGTTTATCCACAGCAGAAGAGCGTGGATTATCCGCCATTGGTATTTTAGATGACATGGGTATTAAAGAAGTGCGATTACGTGATACGTTACTTCGTGCTGCAGGAGCAACAGATGTATTTACAGAGGCGGTCAAGATTGGATCGGACGCGTGGGATGAAAATACGGCATTAACTGAAGAGGCTGAAAAAAGATACGGCACCACAGAGTCACAATTAAAAATTATGTGGAATCGCATAAAAGATGTTGCGATTAGTTTAGGTGATGCATTGGCTCCCGCAATTATGGATGCTATTGATGCAGCAGAGCCTCTGATTCGAAAGCTAGAAGAAGGTGCACAGGCATTTTCTAATATGGATGAAGAGCAGCAACAGACTATTCTTAAATTAATTGGTTTAACGGCCGCCATTGGTCCGGCATCGATTGCATTTGGCGGATTTACAACAATGACTGGCTCTGCTCTTAGAGGAATTGGGAATCTAACAAAAGCGATCGGTAACAGGGGTGCAGCTGGTAATACTTTAAATAGTAGCATAGCGGGATTGGCTGGCACCGGTGGAAGCTTACCTATCCTTGCCGGCGGATTAGCTGCGGTGGGGTTAGCATCGTATGGTTTGTATAAACACTTTAGCCAAGAATTAATACCAGAAGTCGAGTTATTCGGTGATGGTGTATCAAAAACTACAGAAGAGTCTCTAGGTAGTTTTTTAGAACTAAATTCAGAAGCTACAGTTTTACTTAATGAACTTTCCTGGACTGGTAAAACAGTATCAGAAGATATGAAAGATTCGATGGTAGAAACTTTCGGAGAAATGAAAGAACAAATTGTATCCAGTCTTCAAGAACAGAAAATCGAAAGCCTAGAGGCCGTAAAGGAATTATTTAAAGAAACAAAGGACATAAGTGCAAAAGAACAAGCAGAGATATTAGAAAGTGTCACAAAAAGTTATGACGAAAGAGTTAAGCAAGCTGAAGAGAGTTATGCAACAGCAATAGATATTATGAATAAAGCTTATGAAGAAGGCAGAGGTATAACTGAGAAGGAACAAAACGAGATTAATCGCTTGTTAGAGGAAGGTCAAAATACGGCAATAGACATTATGACTGAAAGCGAAAAAAGAACAAACGATTATCCTTGAAAGAATGCGGGAGCAAGCTGATACAATCACTAAAAGACAAGCATCAGAAGTTATTTCAAACTCTTACGAACAAAAGAACGAAGTAGTAAAAGAAGCCGAAGAACAATTTTATCAACAAAAACTCGCTTTTGAAAATGCGCGAGATGTCACTGGTGAACTATCAAAAGAACAAGCAGATAAACTCATCGAAGAAGCCAGAAGGCAGAAAGATGAAACTATAGCTAGCGCAAAAGAAATGCACGAAGCGGTAATTAGTGAAGCTGTTGAAAAAAATCCAGAATTAGTTGAAGAAATAAGGTTAACGACTGGAGAAATTAAAACTGAGTGGGATAAATCGATGGATAACACAATTAAAAACTTTATGAGTTTGAATAAAAGTGCTAAAGATACGTTTAAGGATATAAAGATGTCGTTCACCGGAGATAGCATTACAATGAAAAAACCACTCATCAATAGGTGGTTTGAGTTACAAGAAGACGCTTCGAGGATATGGGGAAATATTAAAAGTATATTCCAACGGAAAATATCTGTTTCTGCACCAACCATAAGAGAGCCTAACTATCAGACCAAATCATCAAATATGGCACGATTTGAATACGCAAACGGTACAGATTATCACCCAGGAGGGACATTTTTGGCTGGTGAAGAAGGCTATGAATTAGGTCGTCTCGGTAATCAATGGGAAATGCTTGATTTCGGTATGTACAATCGACCATCTGGTTATCAAGTTTTTACGCACGATGAAACGAAAGGTATATTAAAAGCTTTGAATCGTATACCTGGATATGCGACAGGTGCTAGACCTAGTGGAGAAGCGAATCGTGTTATTGATAGTTTAAACAACTCTAGTTCTGGACAGATGACGGGCGAAGCAGTCATTTATACAACAGTAATCAATCAAATGGATGGAAGAGAGTTAAGTAGACAAACATATAAACACGTTACTGAAATGCAGAATCGTGACAAGAAAGTGAGGGAGCGCTTTGCAACATAGTAAATTAATATTTAATGGCGAAACAAAAGAATGGCTATTTTTACTTGAAGGACGTCAAAAGTCTCCTTTTGCTCCTATCACTAATAACTTATTGCGTGTACCTGGTAAAGCTGGAGCATATATTCAATCAAGTAAAACAGACGTATTATATATCAATCAACCTGTGGGCTTTATAGTTGAAGATGATGTTGACGCTCTTGATAAGCTAGATCAGTTAAAATCTTGGTTATTAACAAGTGAACCAGTCGAGTTACAATTTCCTGATGAACCTGATCGCGTTTACTACGCAAAAGTCGAAGGTGATATCTCTGATTTTGCGCGTTTTGGAAACCAGCGAAGAGGAACGATCACTTTCATATGTCCGGACCCATATGCATACGGACCTGAGAGAATCTACACCTTCCATCTGATTACGTCTCAGTGACCAATGAAGGCACACATGAAGCAAAACCAATCTTTGAGTTAGAAGTATTAACACCTGTCACGTTTGCCATGATACAGAATCAACATGATGAATATATGCTGATTGGTAAACCGACAACCGTACAACAAACACTTGTGAATGACCGTAATGTTGTATTGGACGAGCGCGGAGAATCACTTTCGAGTTGGCAAACGTCACCCACTGAAATCGATGGAACGAATACGGTCATTGGGGGAACGATAGGAACAGACGGAACAGGAGTTGTACCTTCTAGTTATGGTACTGGACCAGCGTGGCACGGTCCTGCCTTAGTGAAAGAAATTCCGGTCATTCAAGATTTTGAAGTGGAAATGAGATGTCGTGTTGAGTTAGATCGTTCATCTGACACTTTTAGAATTGAAACATATTTGTTTGATGAGGGTTTAAATGTCATTGGTAAATTGGCTATTGTTGATAATACAATAAATATTAGTCAAATAGCTGCCGAAGGCAGATACGGTGATTTTAGAGGGATTAACGAAGGTTATGCCATATCGTCAAGAAATTATTTGAAACGTGGTCAACATTTCCATGGTGTTTTACGATTAACGAGAAGAGGTAATAATTTCGAATTTTATGTTGCTAGGTTAGCAACAGGTACTGTGATACCTAAACATTATGATGTCTTAAGAGTAAGTTACACAGATACCAGTCAAACTCTAACAGGTAAGTTAAAGTATGTACAGGTGCACTTTGGTAAGTTTGGAAGCTCTACATCGGCGACTGTACCTAGAATTAATCAATTGAAGGTTACTGAGTTAGTGCAAACAACAGAGGACCAAACGCCGTATATTGCCTATCCAGGAGATATGATTACGTTTGATCATAAAGATGAAAAAATGCTATTAAATGGCGAGAGCGTTATGCGTTTAAAAGACTTTGGCGCAAGATTTTTTGAGCTTCAGAAAGGACCGAACGAGTTCGTTGTTCATCCATCTGATGCGTTTAATGTCACTATGAAATTCAGAGAAACGTTTAAGTAGGAGGTGAGAGATATGATTCACGTCATAAACGGTCAAAATGATGAGCTTATGGATATTATATCTGATCGTGAAGTATTGTTTAACTCACATAAACAATCGTTAGAAAATCAATTAGAACAATTTGATTTTGAATGTCTACCTAATTTAAGTTACGCAGATAAACTGACAGACCGCAATCGCTTAATCATTCCGTCAGAGGACGAAGGATATATTGAGTTTATAATCCAAAACGTAATTAAAACAAATGATCGAATAGAAGTTTATACTACTGCAAGCTATCTAGACCTAATAAAAGCTAAAGTGATTTATCCAATAACGCTTACGGATTATAACGCTACTGCGGCGCTTAGTTTTGTGACGAATGAAACAGAGTGGCGGCCTGGTACTGTCGAAAGTGATGCGTTACGCACCATCACAATTGATACGCACACCAACCCTTTTACAATGCTAAAACGAGTGGCCAATGAATTTGATTTAGAATTACGCTTTCGCACTGAAACAGACGGCAATCGCGTGACTAATCGCTATGTTGATTTACTTGATCGTGTGGGTACCTGGGACGGGCGAGAAGTAACGTTCGGTAAAGACCTAGACAGCATTGAACGTTCAGAGGACACAAGCGACATCTATACAGCATTATTGTGCTTAGGTCCAGAAGGTATTGAGGGTAATCGGTTAGGAGCGCTAATAGAAGATGAAGATGCTTTAAGGCGCTGGGGTAGGCCAGACCCGATAACGGGAGAACTAAAACACTTAATCGGTATCTATGAGCCACAATCAGAACACTTAGACATGACATTATCAGATTTAGAACAATATGGTCGTACAGAGTTAAACAAGCGTATCAATGCGGTTATTACTTATAGTGCGAATATCGTTGACTTAGAACACGTTCCTGGCATGGAGAATAAAAAAATACGCTTTGGTGATACGATACGTATCAAAGACGAAAAGTTTAGTCCGCCATTATACGTTGAAGCACGAGTATTTGAACAGTCACGTGATATATTTGAAAATAGTTTGAAAGAAGTAAAACTTGGTGATTTTGTTGAATTTACAGAAGAGCAAGTGTTAGCTATTTGGAAACAATTGCAGGCGGAAATAAAAGAAAAGATCAGCGCTACAGAGATGCTTGAGTATACGTATGATAAGCACACAATTGATGACAAAGATGACATAGTTTTCACTGAAGGTAAAACATTTGCTGAGGCAGTCGGTATTGATGCTAAATCACATGCTGATACAGTTTCATCAACTGCCGAAACCAATGCTAAAAACTATGCAGAGGACAAATCAGCGGAAGTATTACAACAAGCGCTTGCTTATGCTGTTTCACAAACGGCATACGACAGTAAGATGTCTGAAATAGCAAGTGATTTAGCTGATAAATCAAGTGTTGAGTATGTGGATGGTCAACTAGTAGATAAAGTTAATGTTGGTGATGTATACACTATATCAGAGATAGATAATGCCTTATTAAATAAAGTATCTGTTACACAATATCAAACTGATATGGATGGTATTGTGCAAGATATAAGTGTGAATAGTACACTAATCGGTCAAAATCAAGAGGCGATTGCTTTAAAAGCTAATCAAACTGACGTGGATGCTTTGAGTGGTAAAGTAACAGACAACAGTGCGCAATTGACTGTACAGGCTGGTCAGATATCAAGCAAGGTAGATGCGACTTATGTTCAGGGGCTATTGCTGATATTGAGGTTGGTGGAAGGAACATAATATTAAATAGCGATGAGCTAGTGAATAATAGCGGGTACCCCAATAAAACATACCAACTATCAGAAACAATAAAAATAGGAATGTCCTATACGTATCAAATAAAAGGGCAATTATCAGAAGACCAACACTCGTGGTTGTTTTACAGTGGTGGTACGCCTTTTGGTGTGATTTACCAAAATGAAAAATACGATACTGAAAAAGGGATTTATTATGGAACTTTTCAAGCTACTAGGGAAGTTAATGATATATCTATTTATGGCTTCCCTAATTCAAATTTAAACTCTAAGATTGAGTGGATAAAGCTAGAAAAAGGAAACGTAGCAACAGACTGGACACCAGCGCCAGAAGATGTTCAAGCCGAAATCGACTCTGTTTATTCTTATGCCGAATCCGAAATCAATCAACTAGCAGGACGAATCAATTTAAAAGCAGACTCAACCACTGTCGATAACATGAACACTCGTTTATCTAACGCAGAAATAGACATCGATGCTTTAGATGGAGCTATTACATCTAAAGTAGAAACAAGTACATTTAACACTTTGAAAGGTCGAGTAGATACTGCAGAAACGACAATTACACAACAAGCTAATGAAATTAATTTGAAGGTTAACAAAAATGGTGTTATTGGTGATATTAATCTCTCGAGTGAAGTTGCGTCAATTAATGCTAGTAAGATTAATCTCGTCGGTGCTGTCACCGTTTTATCTGACATCACTGGTAACCTAGGCACAATCAATGCAGGGACGATTAATGGTATAGATATTAACGGTGTTAATATTAGTGGTAGCCGAATCACTTCAACGTCAACAGCTTATCCGCCATGGACTAGAACTGTCGAAATAGATGACGGAAGTATACTTGTAAGGGCAAATTCATTACAAAATGGCATAAACTACAACAATTTTTTTGCTACACAGAATGGAGATATTTTCCTTAGAGAAACGGGAGATGGAAGTGGGGTTTCTTATGATTATTCTGCAAAAATATACTTGTCGGCGCGTTCGTTAGCTTTAAACAGCGATTCTGGCATGTTAATTGAATCAAAAAGAACTGCCACAAACGCATACGATCCTGTCAATATCGTTACACCTTATGCATCAACTCAAATCGGTCCAAGAAATAGTGAGTATTCGCATTTCAAGACCAATGCATCTAATGGTTTTTATTTTTATGACCCCGTGACCATTACCGGAGATATAAGATTGAACGGAGCAGGTCGCGTCCACAACGGCGGAGACGGTGTGACTTATGTTCAAGGAAATACATCTGTAAGAGCAACGAAATATTTATCTGGAACACTGACACCTATGTACGCTTCAGCCTTTAATAACGGTTCTTTAGCTTCAACTAAAACTGATATAAAGAAACTGAATATCAATGCGATAGATATTCTGAAAAATCAAGCAGAACTATATTCGTATTATTTGAAAGGCGATATTGAAGATGGTGTTTATATCAGTAAGATGGGCTTTGTTATCGGTGAAGGGTATAAAACGCCGTTTGAAGTCTTATCGGCTGATGGCGAAGCTGTTGAAGGTTATGCTCATAGTACTTTAAATACAAAGGCAATCAAAGAATTAATCAGCATCACTGACGATCATGCAGACAGAATTAATTTTCTTGAGATGGAAAACCAAATATTAAAACAACGACTAAACCAATTAGAAGGAGCTGCTTAACATGCAATTAAAAATCGACAACATTAAACTATCAGGTGCCATTCAGATATTAGATCGACTTGAGTTGAAAGGTTTAAAATCCGTACACCGGACACGACTCATTCGTTTGCTGAGTGACAAGTTGAAAAATGTAGCAGAGGAAGAAAAGAAACTAAAGGAAAGCTATGCGGCAAAAGACGACGAAGGAAAGCCAATCATCATTGATGACAAATACGATATCGAAGAAACAGAGAAGCTCCAAGTAGATTTGGAAGCTTTTTTTAATGAGAAAGTTGTAATTGATGGTGGCGATAATCAAGTCACAATCAAATCAGTCAAACAATCGCTTGAAGAATGCGACATTGATTGGTCCGGACAACAAGCTCATGATTATGCGAATCTTTATGAAGCTTTTGAGGGAGGTGACGAATAATGAATATCCAGATTACGAACGTCAGCATGCGCTATGTCGATGGTCAGATTGATTCTGTACAGGTACATTTCAACGGTCAAAATGAAGAGCGAACAATCAATCTAAATGGTTATATTCCACTGACTGCAGAACAATATAAAGCAATGAAGCGCCAAGTGTATTGATTGATATTGTTAGACAAGAAGTGGCTACTAAGATTACGAATTAATCATCTCATTCCGAGGTGCTTTTTATATACCGATAATTTTTATGTCTAAATTTTTAAGGGGGTTACTATGTCACAAAAAGAGGGTGTGGAAGAAATGCCAATCTGGCAGGACCATGAGCGTAGAATTACAACGCTAGAAAATACATTTGCTAGTATGTCGCATGAAATGAAAGATGTGAAAAATGCAGTAGAGAAAACGGGTAACGAGCAAAAAGAGCTTTTGAATACGCTTATTGATCATCACTTAGCAACAAACAAAATGAAGCTATCAAACTTTTGGAAACTTATATTAAACATTACTGGAGCAGGCGGATTGTTAATAACAGTCTTCTATGCTCTTTTTCAATTGATTACAAATTTACTGTGAGGAGTGGAAAAATGATGGAACAAGTCTTATTATTTGCAACAGTATCATTGCCGATTGTCACAGCAGTAGTGGAACTGGTCAAGAAAACAATCAATTTACCTAAAAATTATTTACCATTAATCAGTGTTGTTGTTGGTTTAATCGTTGGTGCTATTTCTTATCCGTTTACTGACTTTGAGTTAGTGTTAAGATTGTGGGCTGGTGGATTTGCTGGTCTTGCAGGAACAGGACTGTTTGAAATCTTAAATAAACGTGACGGTATGACTAAAGATGTTGCTTAGTGCAGCATCTTTTTAATTTAACAAAAAAAGGAGACGAGTAAAAATGAATATTAAAACTCAACTTGTATCACAAGTCGTTATTAAATCTAAAACTTATGGCAGTAAAAACGGTAAAAAGTTTATCACTGTACATCAGACTGGCAACACAAGTCGTGGAGCTAACGCACAAGCGCACGCAAACTTACAATCACGCGATAACGTCCGTTCAGCTTCTTGGCATTGGCAGGTAGATGATAAAGATGCTATTCAGTCATTTCCGCATGATGCGCAATGCTGGCACGCAGGAGACGGTCAAGGTGATGGCAATTTAAACTCAATCGGTATTGAGATTTGTATTAATAGCGATGGCGACTATAAACAAGCTGTTAAAAATGGTGCTAAACTAGTCGCAAAAATATTAAAAGACGAAAATCTTACTATCGATAAAGTTAAACGTCATTATGACTGGTCGCGCAAGAATTGTCCTGCACAAATTATGGCGGGCAAGGACGGCATTGGGTGGAATGACTTTATTAACTTAGTTAAAAACGAATTAAATGCACCTGTCGTTGAAAATAGCGGTGACTACACTGTAAAAGCAGGCGACACGTTATATTCGATTGCGAGAAAGCTGAACACGACTGTAGACAATTTAATCACGTTAAACAACATCAAGACACCTAACTTAATTAAGCCTGGACAGAAACTTAAAACGAAAGTTGTTGAAAATAAGCCGCCATTAAAAACATTAGACGAGGTTGCGGAAGAAGTTATTGATGGTAAGTGGGGTAATGGTAGCGATCGTTTAATCGTCTAAACAAAGCTGGTTACAATGCTGATCAAGTGCAATCGAAAGTTAATCAGTTAATGACAAGACCTAAACCTAAAAAGTCGATTGTGCAAATGGCTGATGAAGTAATTGCAGGAAAACATGGCAATGGTCATGAAAACCGTCGCAAATCGCTCGGAATTAGCGCGTCTGAGTACGCTAAAGTCCGCGTAGAAGTTAATAAGAGAGTATAGAGTTAAAGCCCTTCACATCATCGTGAGGGGCTTTTTACATTTGATTTCGTATTTTAATTAAAGTTTCTCTTAGTTCTTTTAATTCTTTCTCCCAAATTTCTTTAAAAAACTGAGCCGTTCTTATTCCAGAAGGATTATGCTTATCATTGGATATAATACCATCTTCGAATCTCAAAAGTAATATAACTCTTTCCATTCTTTCTAGTATTTCTTTCTCGTTTAGACTTTTAATGTCGGCCATAATTCCCCTCCTCTAAATTTGTCTTATAATGTAATATTCTGTATTCAAGTGGAATTTTCCTGCTAAATAAGATATATTCATATTATCAAATTCTCTTATCACGCAGGAATATGTAAATATTCTGTCGAATATAGTAAATGACAGATGAAAGAAGGAGTGTAGACACATGGCTTTGTTTAGCGGAAAAGAGACAGAACCTAAAATGACTAAAGCAGATATTCAAATGGCTGAATTCATGAAGAAATATCAACTAGAAGAATTTGATGAAAAAGATATGATTATCATTAAAAAGATAGCAAGTAATTTAGCGGAAAATGGATTACTTAGAGCTGGGATGTCTTTAAGATATTCCAAAGCTGAAGAACACGCTAAAGTAGCATATTTATCGACATTAACAGAGCAAAACTGGATGATTATTAGACAACTCAGTCGATTAAATAGTAACATTGAAAAACTTGTTGATAAATAAAAAAGAGAGACACTACCATGAAGTAGTGTCTTTTTGAGCCTGTATAGTGTTTTATTAATTTTATGAACAATCACTCTACCAAATGAACAAAGCTCCCCAGTTCGTCTTATTCTATCCAAGAGTGGTGTTATTGGTTAGGAATAACATTATTCAACCTAAGACGTGATACGACGTTAATTATATTCCACACATGTGGAGTGTGTGGCGTTGATGTCTAGGGTGGATGGATAAGAAGAATTGAAGTATTGATGGAATAAGGTTTGTAGGGTTTCGCTTAAGTTTATTTTATGTGAATAAACGGGCGGAACCCTTTTTGTTATTGGCTTTAGAAGCACTGAAATTCTAGGTTGAGTTGATAGAATGACTTTTTGGTAGGGGAGTTGATAGGTTAGATGTAAGGTGTAAAATGTGCTATATTTAGACTAATCATATAGTCGGAAAACACGTAGAATATAATTAGTCTAAATGAATATGAAATGTAAGTGCCAGGAGGTAAGGAGATGTCAAATCAGCGCAAGGTACATTTTATTCCGCCCAAACCTATTAAACGCGAAAAACGAGTGGGAATTTATTGTCGTGTAAGTTCAAACAGTATGGAACAATTAAATAGTTTAACAACACAAGTATCGGCCTTAACTAGATTAACAGCGTCTACCACCCCCTAATTGGTTACTTGTGGATACATACATAGATATTGCATCCGGAAAAGCAAAGTCCAACCGCAAAGCATTTAATCGTCTGATAAAAGATTGTGAGGAAAAAAATATAGAAATTATTATAACGAAAAATATTAGTCGATTTGGTAGAGATACGGTTGAAGTACTTGAAGGTTGAACAAATTAAGAGAACTGGGATTTCGTGTTATTTTTGAACAAGAAGGATTAGATACAGCGGATACGGATAGTGCCTTGATGATTTCCATTATCGAATCCATTGCCCAAGCTGAAAATGAATCTCGAAGTGAAAACATTAAATGGGGATATAAACCTCATGCCGCCCAAAGAACTTCTAAACTATATAATAGGAAATGCTATGGCTATGAAAATGATGAAGATGGTTTATTGATTATAAAGGATGAAGAAGCTATAAATGTTCGGTTAATTTTTAATTTATATTTACGTGGCCTTAGCATTATTGCTATAAAAAGAGAATTAGAGAGACTAGGAATAAAAACACCGACTGGAAAAGAAAAGTGGAGTAAAAGAACGATTGATGTCATGCTGAGCAATGAAAAGTACATAGGTGTAGTTAGGTTACTAAATACGGGAGAACATCAAGAACATTATGTATCCGAAAATAATCATCCAGCAATCATTTCAAAGGGAAAATTTGAAGCGGTACAGGTAGAAAAGAAAAATAGAAGTAATGTTGTGAAAACTGAAGATGGCCTAAAAAGAAAGGGTAGGAAGTATAGTTCGAACAGAAAAAGTGTTGATGTAAAAAACAGTTAGAAACAGGAGACTATAATATGAATGAATATTTTAAAAATGATGTAAATACACCTAATCCCGGATCAAGAGAAAGTTCTGTTCATTATAGTAATGTTAGGTTCAAAAAGGCAAAGAAACAGGCCGAATTAAATCCATTCCCAATTGATAAGGTTATTGAATATATAAATGATTTTTTAAATGATATAGGTGTGAAAAAAGTGAGTTCACCTATGGTAGGTGCAACAAGTATTGATTATGATTCAATAAAATCACTAATAATCTAAATGATGTACGTGATATTGTATGGCTTAAATTTACAAAGGATGGGTATATTGGTGTTGTTGCAGTGAGTAATGATATAAACTTTGATACTCCTAGGTCAGAAGAAGATTATAATAAAAAAATTAAAGTTTTTAATAATTGGAGTAAACAATATGAAGATAGA
>NZ_BAXD01000048.1:0-14016 GCF_001310395.1 Halolactibacillus sp. JCM 19043 | reverse complement strand
TTAGTCTAGTTATTTTAAGATATGTAAGGGTCAGAAACGTTTAAGTTTTTGGTCCTTTTTTACTTTTTCGTACCAGTTTCATTGTAAATCAGAATAACTTAGATCACTGTTTTTTCAGGTTTACTACCTTTGATTTTATAGCGCTTCTACTAATTTTTAGGCGTTTCTTCAGCCGTAGTATCGTGTCTACAAAAGATTATGAAATCATTTGTGTACCTAATCATATAGCTTTTTTTAAGTCTGGAGACGCACAGTACCCGGTTTTTAAAACGGTTTAGTTTTTAATTTAGCGTGAAGTGAGGTAAAATGGTAGTAGCTGTGAATAATCGAAGGAGGATCACGTATGGCTTATAAAATATTAGTAGTAGATGATGAAAAACCAATCGCAGATATATTAAAATTCAACTTAGAAAAAGAAGGGTATGAGGTCGTGTGTGCACACGATGGCGATGAAGCGATCGCAAAAACACAAGCAGAAAACCCTGACCTTATTCTTTTAGATATTATGTTACCGAATAAAGATGGTAATGAAGTGTGCCGTGAGGTACGTAAAACGCACAATATGCCGATCATTATGTTGACGGCTAAGGATTCAGAAATCGATAAAGTTCTTGGGTTAGAACTAGGGGCAGATGACTATGTCACCAAACCATTTAGTAACCGAGAAGTGATTGCTCGTGTGAAAGCAAATCTACGTCGGCAACAACAACCGGTAGAAAGTCAGCAATCGAATGATATTGAAGTGGGACAACTCGTCATTCACCCCGATCTCTATAGTGTGACAAAGTCAGGCAAACAAGTAGATCTTACCCACCGTGAGTTTGAGCTGTTGCATTATTTATCACGTCATATCGGTCAAGTGATGACACGTGAACACTTACTAGAAACGGTATGGGGTTATGACTATTACGGAGATGTACGTACAGTAGACGTGACCGTAAGACGGTTACGAGAAAAAATTGAAGATACACCGAGTCACCCGATTTGGTTAATCACAAGACGCGGGGTCGGCTATTATTTAAGAAATCCTGAACAGGAGTAATGCTATGAAGAAAGTCAGTTTCTTTCAATCGATCCGCTGGAAAATTATCGCTATTATGATTTTACTGTTACTACTAGCGATCCAGGTCATCGGTGCCTATTTTGCTCAGCGACTAGAGACCGATTTAAAGCAAAGTTTTGAAGATTCGATTGAAGATCGTTTAGAAGTACTTAATTACAATGTTCGGGAAGCTTTTACGAAAGACCGGACAGAAACAGAAGATGGTTTGACTCTAGAACAAGAAATCGCAAGTGTATTAGCTTTTTATGGCCGTGATGATGACTACTCACGTCTTCAAGTCGTTGATCGTCAATTTCGAATTGTGGGAACAAACACCGAGGCGACCGATGTTGGTAAGCTAGTCTCTGGTGAAAGTCGGGTGCGCTCAGTGATTATGTCTGGAACCCCAATTCGCTCGATTGAACGTAATTCTCAAACAGGTGAACGTCATCTCGTACACATTATTCCAATTACGAGTAACGAAGAAGAATCACTTGGTGCGATTTACTTAGAAGCGTCGATGGAAGATGTCTATAGTCAACTACAAAGTATTAATCGGATTTTCTTAAATGGGACGTTAATTGCGATCGGTATCAGTGCTCTTGTTGGTATCCTCGTCGCTCAAGCTATTACCAAACCGATTACTGAAATGCGCGAACAAGCAAAAATTATGGCTGAAGGGGACTTCTCGCAAAAAGTAAACGTGTATGGTGTCGATGAGATTGGTCAACTAGCCGATACGTTTAATGAAATGAAAGAACGGATTAAAGTCGCTAACTTAATTACTGAAGAAGAAAGGCGAAAACTTAGTTCTATTCTATCCAATATGTCAGACGGTGTTATTGCTACCAATGAACAAGGTGAGATTACGTTAATGAATGAGCCAGCGATGGTGCTCTTAGGTCAAACGTTGGAACAATTAAAAGGCCAATCATTATTTGAAGTATTAAATATCGATGAATCAACGGTGGATATATTAGAAATGCAAGACTCTGGGTCCATTACGATTGATATGAGCGATGATGAACAGTTCTTTTTACTAAAAGCCAACTTCACGTTTGTATTAGATGAGTATGAGCGTTTTAGCGGGTTAATCACAGTAATAAGTGATGTGACTGAGGAAGAGAAAGTCGAAAAAGAACGTCGTGAGTTTGTCTCAAACGTTTCTCATGAGTTAAGAACGCCACTCACCACGATGCGCAGTTACTTAGAAGCATTAACTGACGGAGCATGGGAAAACAAAGACATTGCCCCACAGTTTTTAGAAGTCACCCAAAATGAAACAGAGCGGATGATACGCTTAGTGAATGATTTGCTCCAGTTATCTAAAATGGACCATAAAGAAATGGATATGTTGAAAGAGCGAGTCAATGTCATTCCGTTTTTCCATCATGTGCTCGACCGTTTTGAAATGAATAAGGATGAAACAGTCCGCATCGATCGAACGATTCCTAAAGATAGTATATTCTTATGGATGGATAAAGATAAAATTATTCAAGTCATTGATAATATTATGTCGAACGCCTTAAAGTATTCACCACCAGAAGGTGTGATTCGCTTTAAAGTGACAAAAGAAAGAAACCGAATCAAAGTGATGATTCAAGACCAAGGACCAGGGATTCCTCCTGATAAACTTGATAAAATCTTTGATCGTTTTTATCGTGCTGACCGGGCACGGTCACGTCAACTCGGTGGGACGGGACTCGGTCTTGCGATCGCAAGAGAGATTATTCAAAATCATCACGGGCAAATTTGGGCAGATTCGGAAGAAGGTAAAGGAACAAAAGTCTTCTTTACTTTGCCATTAATCGCACGAAAACGAGGGGTGTCATAATGCCTATCGAACATATTAAATCGTTTATCTTAATATTGCTGATCACGTCAAGTTTAGTCCTGACTTTTGCACTTTGGAGTGATCAACCTAATTATCAGATGCAGACAGAACAAGAAGACTTAATCGATGCTGAATTAGATGGTGGCGTTCGTCTTACACGTCCAGAAGTCATTAAACCGGTCGAGATGATTCGTCACGATGAACGACTAGATGAACCTGTTGGGTTAAAGTCAACAGAACGAATGACACGCTTTAATGAAGCGCTGGCGAATCTATCATTATATAATTTTTCTAAAATTACGATGAATGAGCTGTGGTATAAAGACGAACGTAATCGTTTTGAAATTGTTTATCAAACCGCCTTACCTAGTGGCGTCATTATGGACTTATTTAATGTGGATGCAGAGACCTATATACCGACAGGTGATTTTAATCGGATTGTCTTCTTAGAAGGCCATGATTTGTATCAAATCCTATTTGTGAACGATGCGGATGATGAAGTGATTGTGGCGAATGCGCAAAACTACACGCAAAATCTCGCGCTCTTTACGCAAGTATTTAACGCCGAAGAATCACCCAATCGTTACCTCACTTTCGAAGGCACGAGAGGATCACTGATTTATTTGCCAGAGACAGTCACAAAACAAACAAAATTGTTTGCTTATACAGAACTAAATCAAGAGGATTTTATTAATCTCTTGTTTAGTAAACCATCGATTGTACGCAGTGCTTATACGTATGGTGGAGATACGAACTATATCGACGGCACCAGAGAGATGATTGTTGATGGACGGGGGATCGAATTTACTGATCCAACGAACGAACCGCTCGATCAATCCGAACGCCTATCAAGTAATCAATTGTTTGAAGAAGTTCAAAGTTTTATTAATACACATTTAGGATTTACGTTTAAAGAGCCGTTTGGCTATCAATTAAGTGGGATTAATCAAACAGCAGCGACTAACGAAGTGACGTACACCTTAACGTATCAAGAGACCCCCATTTTCTATGACCGGGATCTCACCGAAATTATGGTGCGTTGGCACAATGATAGTATTTATCAATATTATCATCCGCTCATTATGATGTTAGACCAACGTGGGATTGGTCAAGATACGACGAATATTCCAAATGCTGAAGAAGTGATAGAGATTTTAAATGGTCCAAACTATCAAGCACCGCCATTTATGACGTCGTATTAGGTTACCGACTGACAGAACAGTCAGACAGTCAGGGGCAAGTTTATGCGCTCACACCAACATGGTATGTCAAAGGTGTGTATGGCTACAGTCCACTCGTTCTTCCATTAGAAGAGACAAAAGGAGGGATGGCGCATGCAATGGGGTCAAATTAAATCGTTATTTATTATTTGTTTCCTTGTGCTCAATGTGTTTCTTGCGAAACAACTACTTGACCGAGGAGAAGAAACACTCTCAGCGTTACCGGAAGCGTCAAAAGAAGAAGAGCTAGAATTAAATATTTCAGGGCTTGAACAATTAGATCAAGAAAAGCATCAAGCCCCCTTACTGTATACCAATAGTTATAATTTCAATGAAGTAGAAAATATTGCAGCAGAACTGACGAATCAAGAGGTAGTCGTTGCGAATGATACGACCCTTTATGCCCGGATGAACGCACCTGTTCAGCTCCCACTTGACGACGATGAAGCCCTAACAACCGCACTCGCACAACATGTGTATCTAGGTGGTCGCTTTAATCAGTATCGCTACTTAGAAGAAGCAGGACTAGTCGTTTTCTTCCAGCGGATTAACTATCCGATCTTTTATAACACACAAGCGGTCCTATTTGTTAAAGTCAATGAGGCTGGTGAAATGACGCATTATATGATGCGTGCGCTGGATATTGTTGAAGAAGAACAAGAAGATAGTGAACAAACACTGATCACGGAGTATGACGCAGTCTACCGGTTATACCACAATTCTAATATGTTAAAGACAGGTGATGAAGTCACAGGCGTTAAACTTGGTTACCATAACCTTGTCTCACTTCCAAATGGAGAACAGTTACTTAATCCAACGTGGCAAGTCAGTGTGAATGATGCCGTTGATTATTTCATTAATGCGATTGAAGGACACGATTATCCGCAATATACAAACTTTATTACCGAAACACTCGATGACTTTGTCGAGCTGTTAAACCCAGCCTCATCACGCAAGTATACGTATTACACATTAGATGAGGACCGGGCAGAAGAAGACACGTTGTTGTCTTCGATTAGACAGCCGTTTGTCACATCTTATCATCAATTAACTGAGGTGGAATCTGAATGACTTTAAGCTTTTCTGTACTTGCCTCAGGTAGCTCAGGCAATGCATTTTATATTGGCACAGACAACGAACGCATTTTGGTCGATGCGGGTTTAAGTGGAAAAAAACTCGACCAACTCTTTCAATCGATTGATGTCGATCCAAAATCTTTGTCACGTATACTCGTGACCCATGAACATAGCGATCATATCAAAGGGCTTGGTATTTTTGCCCGGAAACATCAGCTGCCGATTTATGCGAATGAAAAAACATGGCAGGCGATGGATGGTAAGCTCGGCAAACTGCCAGTTGATCAAAAGTTTACTTTTGATATGGAGACAGTCCAATGTTTTAACGGCATTGATGTTGAATCATTTGCCGTTTCACACGATGCGGCTGACCCGATGTTTTACACGTTCCATCATAACGGTAAGAAAGTCTCGCTCGTGACCGATCTCGGTTACGTATCTGAACGGATTAAAAAAACAGTGGAAGCATCCGATGCGCTCATTTTTGAAGCAAATCACGATATTTCGATGTTACAAATGGGACGTTACCCATGGAGTGTGAAACGCCGTATTTTAGGTGACTATGGCCACGTCTCGAATGAAGACGCCGCTATTGCTTTAGAAGATATTATTTCAGATACCACGAAGCGTATCTACTTAGCCCACTTAAGTAAAGATAACAATATGAAAGACTTAGCGCGTATGGCCGTAGAACAACACTTAACTGAAAAAGATTTTCCGATTAATCACGGCCTCAAAATCTTTGATACCGATCCAAATGAACCAACAGCACTCTATCACTTAAACGATTAAAGGATGTGTGAAAGATGGTCTACTATGATGATGGGACACGTAAAAAATATTACCGCTATAAACGACGTGAACGAAAGTGGTTAGCTGTTTTAATCGCGTTTATCTTAGGTGCTTTTCTGTTTGCGGTCGTGTTAACGTATATCGCAAGCACAGGAATATTACCTTACACAATCGTGGATAAGGAAGATTTAAGACAGAACACACCGATTCAACAAATCCGTACGGAACAAATCACAGATTTAACGGACATGATTGAACACGCGACACCGACGGTCGTCGGTATTGAAAATGTTGGTGAGAACTTTTTAGGCCTCTTTCCCCAACAATCAGGCGGAACAGGATCGGGTGTCATCTATCGACTGTCGAGTGACAAGGCTTATATCGTGACAAACCATCATGTCGTAGAAGGCGCAACTGAAGTACGCGTCGTTCTTTCTACTGGTGAGCGATTAGACGCACACATCCTTGGCACGGACCCTTATACAGACCTTGCGGTCGTTGAAGTTGAGAAAGGACCGATTGAGAAGGCCATTACTTTTGGTGACTCTGACCTCACGAAAGTTGGGGAAGATGTGATTGCGATAGGCAATCCTCTCGGCCTTGACTTATCTGGTTCAGTCACAAAAGGGATCATTAGTGGAAAAGAGCGAATGATTCCGATAGACTTAACGGGCAACAACCAAGCCGACTGGCAAGTCGAAGTGATGCAGACAGATGCCGCCATTAATCCAGGGAATAGTGGGGGCGCATTGTTAAACACTCAAGGAGATCTCATTGGCATTAACTCGATGAAAATTGCTGAATCAAGTGTCGAGGGCATTGGCTTTACGATTCCAATTAACGAAGCGATTCCGATCATTGAAGAGTTAGAATCAACCGGTCAAGTGAGACGAGCTTTTTTAGGGATTGAAGCCTACAGCTTAATGGAAGTGCCAAGAGACCGCTGGCAAGAGACGTTAAACTTACCTGAAGACGTGGAATCAGGCGTCGTACTCAATGCGGTTGTCCCAGGTTCACCAGCAGATGATGCTGGCTTACAAGCGCTTGATGTGATTGTTAAACTAGATGAAACACCAGTAGAGAACATGATTGATTTAAGAAAATATTTGTATCAAGAAAAAGTACCAGGTGAAACGATTCTGGTGACGTATTATCGCAATCAGACCATTCAAACGACAGAATTCGAGTTATCCACACAATCCGAATAAAGAGATGAGGATAAACCCGCTTGTTTACCTAAACTTTAGGTAAAAGAAGCGGGTTTTTGTGTATAAACAAAAAAGTTATTCACAGGGTGTGGATAGAATTGTGAGTAACTCGCTAGATATAGTTGAGAACAGAGATTCGAACACTAAATAAATGAACCGGTCGTAAATATTGTGTAAATAAATCTGATAATTCGGGGGAAAAACTGTGGGTTTCCTGTTGAAAAGCGGTGAATAATGAAAAAACGCGCATTCTGGGGATAGTTTTGTGGATAACTATTGGTCATAGAAAAAAATTATACATAGCGGTGACTTTTCCACATGATAGTCGTTCTTTGCTTAAGCGTCATAGTTCAGCATCCTGTGTAAAAAACGAACAATGGCATAAGGCGTTACTTTATGTATATAATGTTGTTAACAAGTGGAAAGTTAAGGAGGATGAATCTATGAAAAATAACGTTGAAAAAGCGGCGCTTATATTATTAGTTAGTCTGACAGTGGTTGGTTTTGTATTAATCTTTACCTCAGGACAGATTGGTGAGATGTTTGGCAATATTGCCTTGGATCAAAATGGTGGTGGAATGGCTACGATCGATTATGAGCGGGTGTATGCGACAACGACGACAAATGTCAGAACGGTAGGTAGTATTCTCGCATTAGTCGGGGGATTCGGATTACTTCTTAGTGGCTATACGTATTATCAGAGATTATAACCGTCTTAATTTAAAAAGAAACAAATAGAATCATCCTCCTAGCTAAACCAAATGAGCCAGAAGGATGATTCTTTGAAATATGCAAATACCTTAGTTATCTTTTAAAATCTCATTAATTTTTGCGAGTTCATCACTAGAGAAGTGTAAGTTATCCAGTGTTTTCACGTTCTCTTCAATTTGACTCACTTTACTTGCGCCGATTAGAGCACTTGAGACTGTCTCGTCACGTAGGACCCAAGCAAGGGCCATTTGAGCGAGAGATTGATCACGTAAACGTGCCAGTTCATTCAGTTCAATCACTTTGTTAATGACGTCTTCTTTAATATCTTTTTCATTTAAGAATGGGATATGGGCTTTGCTTGCGCGGGAATCTTTTGGCACACCTTTTAAGTACTTACTTGTGAGTAAGCCTTGAGCAAGTGGGACAAACGCAATCGCACCAGCGCCGTTTGATTTTAATACATCAAGTAGTGATTCTTCGACCCAGCGGTTTAACATTGAGTAAGACGCTTGGTGAATAATAAACGGTGTCTTTTGTTCTTTTAAAATTTTGACTGCTTGTTTCGTTTGTTCGGCATCATAGTTTGAAATCCCAACATAGAGCGCTTTTCCTTGTTTCACGATTAAGTCGAGTGCTTGCATCGTTTCTTCAAGAGGTGTGTCTGGGTCTGGACGGTGGTGATAGAAAATATCGACGTAATCTAAGTCCATTCGTTTAAGTGATTGATCAAGACTTGAAACAAGATATTTCTTTGATCCCCAGTCACCATAAGGACCGTCCCACATATGAAAACCGGCTTTAGATGAAATCACCAGTTCATCACGGAATCCGGCAAAATCTTTCTTTAAAATTCTACCGAAGTTTTCTTCCGCTGAACCAGCGGGAGGACCATAGTTATTGGCGAGATCAAAATGAGTAATTCCTAAATCAAAAGCACGGGTTAACATGGCCCGCTGGTTTTCGAATGAATCTGGTTCACCAAAGTTATTCCATAACCCTAATGAGATAGCTGGTAGTTTTAAACCGGAATTACCAACCCGGTTATACGTCATGTTGTCGTAACGTTTGTCACTTGGTTTGTACATATAAATAGCCTCCTAATATAATAAGAAAATGGTAAACTAAAAGAGAAAATAACTAAGAAACATAAAAATACTAAAGCAATCACGGAAAAAAGAGTCACAAATCAAAATGATGACGCTTACTTTAAGTGTGGAAGAAAAGCAAGCTAATTAATAGCCCACTTGTACGGCCGCATTGACGATATACATGAGATCATTTTTGTCTTGTTGTTCCTCGAGATAAATCCCACTCGTTGTTTGAAGTCCACCTGGGACAACGTCAACGGTAACAGTACCATAAGGAATCTCGGCTTTAATTTTGTCGATATCTACTTCACTTGTGTCTGTTGGGACACCTAAGACGACATTGACTTTCATGTTATGTAGCGATTGTTCAGGTAAGAAGTCTTTAATCCCTGGCATTGAGTTATAATGAATCGCATTCACAACCGCACGGACCGCTGCCTTGGTCACGTCTTGGCCATGCGTATCAATACCAACACCCGTCTCAACAAAAATCATTTTTTCCATCTCTACATCCTCCTCATCAACTTGATTGTTCCAGCTTTTATACCTAGTGTTAGTTTATCACAAATAAAAAAAGATAAACATGAAACGCCTGCGGTCATGGTGTAGATAGATACGACTGCTGCCGTATTCATCTATCATTCCTGCGTTAACATAAAAGATGATAAAATCAAAATCGAATGAAGTGTACTTAGATTTAAATATTTCCCGGGAAATAGCATAAATTATTGACAAAAATCGCTTAAATTCAAGAAACGCCTCCGTGATTTACGTTATAATGGAAATAGACAACCAAAAGCGGCAAAGAGGCACACATAAAGAATGAACTTAAATAGAGACTATTTACCAACAAAGGATGTGACACGTTATGCTTTCTTTAGAACGAATGATGAAAGATCTTAATCAACTAGCTACTTTTACGAGTCAAAGCTCAGGCATTACCCGGTTAAGTTTCACAAAAGAAGAACGAGAGGCCAAAGATTATTTAATTAAACAAGCCCAAGCGCATCAATTAGGCACACGAGAAGATGCGATTGGTAATCTCTTTATCCAGTATCCGAGTGAAAATACCGAAGCGAAAACCTTACTGATTGGTTCACATATAGACTCGGTCGTAAATGGCGGGGAATATGACGGGACACTTGGTGTTGTCGTTGGACTAGAACTTTTACGCCATGCGAGTGAGACCCATTTAACCTTACCGTTTCACTTAGAAGTCGTGAGCTTTACTGATGAGGAAGGCGCCCGCTTTAAAACCGGTATGATAGGTAGCCGTGCTTTTGCGGGGACGTTTCATGAGGGCGAGTTAGCGTATGTTGATGATCAGTCAATCTCACTTGATGAAGTAAGAACAGCAGCAACAAATCAGCCACTTGACTTAACTGAGATAAAAGCTGATGTCGATAAGCTATTAGGTTATTTAGAAGTTCATATTGAACAAGGGAAAGTACTGGAACAATTAGACTTACCTGTTGGGATAGTCAGTGGGATTGTCGGTTTGAATTGGTATGACATTGAGATAACCGGTGAAGCAGGACATGCGGGAGCGACACCGATGCACGACCGGAAAGATCCTGTCATTGCCCAGTCAGCCTTTATATTAGCGCTACATAACGAAGTAAAGAACAACAGTCAGGCCGTTGTGACCTTCGGTCAAATCCATGTTGAACCCGGAAGCATTAATGTCATTCCAAATAAAGTAACATTCTCGATCGACTTACGTGATATTGAACAATCAGAGCTTGATCGACTCGATCAGCATATCCACGAACTAGCTAAAAACGTTGAAGCGGATTTCGGTGTCACTATCAACGTTAAAAAGTTAGATGAAGCAAAACCTGTGAAGATGTCAGAGGCGATGATGAGCCATCTAGAAACGGAGATTAAGGGCAATGATTATCCCGTCCACATACTTCCAAGTGGTGCTGGTCATGATGCGATGCATCTGGCAGAAATCACACCAACCGGTATGCTTTTCCTCCGGACACCGAACGGTGTCAGTCATCGCCCGGATGAAACAGTCATACCAGAAGATGTGTTAGTCGCAGCGGATGTTTTGCTAGATACAATCTTGGTGTTAAGAAACAAACACGAATAATTCAGGCACAAGAAAAAGAATAACACCACAAGAAAAAACTAATAAATATAAACAATGATCAAATGACAACTTAAAACCTAAGAGGTGACAGTATGCAGATTAGTGTAATCAGTGTAGGAAAGTTAAAAGAAAAATATTTAAAGCAAGGTATCGATGAATATAAAAAACGGTTAGGGGCTTATTGTACGCTTAACTTAATTGAAGTACCCGATGAAAAAGCACCAGAAAAGTTAAGTGATGCAGAAATGGAAGAGATCAAGAATAAAGAAGGCGAACGCATCTTACAGAAGATTAATCAAGATACGTACGTCATTACGTTAGAAATTAAAGGCAAGCAATTGACCTCAGAACAACTTGCCAAAGAAATGGATCAGTTAGCGATCCACGGTAAGAGCAAGATAGCGTTTGTGATCGGTGGTTCACTTGGACTGAGTAAAGATGTGATGCAGCGTAGTAACTTCGCCTTGTCGTTTTCAAAGATGACGTTACCACATCAGTTGATGCGGCTTGTGTTGCTTGAACAGGTGTACCGAGCATTCCGTATCAACAGAAATGAGCCATATCATAAATAATTTAGTGGATTCATTCAGTAACAGGTCAACACACTTATTCGTGATTAATCTATCCTTTGCTGTATTGCAACAGTGAGTTGCGCTTTTGTAAACCACGAACGGTGGCACAATATAGCCTGTTTTTCTATGATATACATAGAGATGAGCAAAACCTGAAATGCGTTGTAAAAACCAACAGACTATGTAACGGGTATCGTTCACTTTAGTTCTGTAACGAACTTTATAAAAACAGAGTTTTGCTCATAGCTATATAAACATAGGGGAGGAGGTGATGAGGATGACTTTTGGTGAAAAAATTCATCGGTTAAGAAAATTGAATGGATTATCCCAGGAACAATTGGCTGCTAAGTTAAACGTATCAAGACAAGCAATCTCAAAATGGGAGATGGGTGCCATTCCGGACATTGATAATGTCATCAAGATAAGTACATTTTTTGATTGTTCATTGGATTACCTGATGAACAATGATGTTGATGAAATGAACTTTAATAACATAAATAAAAAAGGTGTTCCTATTCAAAAGCATAAAATAATTTTTAGTACAAGTTGGATACTTAAAATTCTCGCAGCTTTGTCTATGTTTGCTTTATTAGTTATGTGGATGATCTCTATGATTGTAGAATTTCCAATAACAAGACAGGATATCACATCAGGTAATTTTTACACGGGATTTTCTGGATTCGTTGAGCATTATCACTTAACAGGATTTGTGTATAGTTGCATTGTGATATGGCTAGTAAGTATATCTGCCCTTGCGGTATGGCAATTATATATTCGTCCTAGCAAAGAAGGAATCAAAACAGGAAAAAGTTTTTTGTGCTACTACCTTATCCGCTTTGTGATGATTATAGCCGGAACAACTTTCTTTATTTATGGATTTTTGAATCCATGGAAGTTCTACTGGACGATACAATCCGGTTTCTTTGTAGGAGTCTATTTTGCTGCGATAGTAGCCCTCACCATTGCTGTTAATTATTATGATGTCAAAGAATGAATACGAAAATGAGTATTAATAAATACTAAGGAGAATTCGAATGAAAAAAACATTTTATTGTTAATAATTGTGTTAATTATATCTAATATTATGCCTATGTCTGCATTTGCTGCTGAGGATATGACAAAAGAAACTGGTATTGTCGTTTCAAATGATGATCGAAATCAGGTGATCACAATTACAGGAGAAGAAAACATAAAAGTTTATCAGGCATCTTTAGGAGAAACATACAATCCCAACTTGATTGCTGTTAAAAGAACTATCAACAATACTTACTCAAATAGAGAGACTGATATTACCCTGTTCTTTATATTCAGAGAATACTATGTTAAAAACAAAAGAGTTACTACTAGCACTGACTTTAGTGAAGTATTAAGAAAATACAATCGTCCCGCTGGTAAAGTTAAGATTAGTCAAGGCGTCAGTATTACTACATCATATAATGCCGAGGCAGGAATTTCGGCAAAACTACTTGAGTCAAAGTTGGGATTTTCAGTATCCTCAACAGATACATTCCAAATTGAATGGGAGGGAACATATTCGTATCCAGTAACATTAAAAGTGTACCCCATTTATCAAAATATAACCGGAGAAATTTGGGATGAGGATATTAAATATGATGACTTTGTTGGAAAGTTCACAGTTAAGAGAGCTTTAGGAGATGATGTAAGAGTATATAGACAATAATGGAATAAATCTATATGTCTAGAGTACAGAATACCGCTTAAAAAAAAGTGGCGTTCTGTGCTAATAATTGTTTTAAGAGAATCATTGTTAAATGCATTTGGTCATAGAGATTACAGGATACTAGGTACAAATATGCTCAAGCAGTATAAAGATAAACTAATTCTAACTAATCCTGGCCAATTTATTGGTGGCATTACGGAAAAGAATATTCTTCATCATCCACCAGTAGCAAGAAATGACCATTTAATGGATTTATGCTTTAGGGCGAGAAGACACCTTCCTCAAGTGCGTCAGCACTAGGTGGGTGATGAATCGTTTGTTTTGAATATTTTTGAAGTGACAAACATATATTCTGCGTGGTATAATTAAAGCATTAACAATGATCGTCACAAAACAAAGAGAGGGTGGGTATCATGGGCATGAAGGCCATTTTTTCAAATCGCTTATATAAGCATAAGCTCGACCCTGATTTTGTTACGTCCATGGATCACACCTCCGGGTGTTTAATCAAGCTAAACATTTTCGCTATCAAGCGGAGGTCCGTGAGCTTAGGGGCTCGAAAGAGAAAAGTTCCGTCTCCATCCATCAACGGTTAAAGCAACGTTACGACTTAAATGATTATTATGCGAACAGTGCTGTTCAACAAGGACGCGCGCTTCTATCCGCGCAAAAAGAATTAAAGACAATGTATATA
>NZ_BAXD01000047.1:0-15541 GCF_001310395.1 Halolactibacillus sp. JCM 19043 | reverse complement strand
TAGCAATCAAGTCAAGAGCTGAAAAAATGGGGGTGGCTGTCTACGTTGTTAACCCCGCTTATACCAGTCAAATTGGCAAGATGAAATATATGAAGCGGCTTGGTGTGTCCATTCACATGGCAGCCGCTTATGTCATTGCCCGACGGGCAATGGGCTTTAAAGAAAAACTCCCACCGATGTTGTATTCACTTGTTCCAGAGCAGAAACAAGGTCTACATCATTGGGCGCAATGGGCGTATATGATGCGTACCCTGTCTTTTGTTAGAACCCATGCGTTCTACCAGACAGAACGGTTTGACCAAAGCAAGTTGTGTTCCTGGAACACACTATTTCCCCAACATGCTTTAACAGATGTTGAGAAAATAGGTTTGCGACGGTTGGAGAGTAGAAAAACCTATGCTTAGTTGAACGAGCATGGGTCCCCTTTAGGGTGTCCTTATGGAATCCCCTTCCTCAAACATTCGTGAGAATGTTAGGTGGGGGTAGTTCAAGGATGAATGGCAATCGCTTTTGTGTTAATCAACGTGAAGCAGAAGACTATACTGTATATATCGTTGTTGAGAAATTTGAAATCAATGATATCGCAGCATGGATAAGATATCATTCGTTCATGAGAGAGTGAAACAATCTTATCCATTATATTTCGACAATAGATTTTTCGGATTTCTTTAAATTGGTCCAAGTGCATTATTTAAATGACAAAATCGATTTTTAAAAGTTTTCAATTGTATAACAAATACGATTCTCCTCTTGTCATGGCGGCGTATTTAAGTGATAATAAAACTGTTGTTTTAAAAAGTGAGGGGGAAGTTTTTTGTCGTATTTACCGTTGGGCTTTTTTGTGTTGTTGCCAATTTTTTTAATTATTTATATTGCGTTAAGACAATTGAACAATCCCCACTTAAAACGCCGGTTATTTAATGGAGTTATGTTGGGATATCTCGTGATTTTAAGTTACTTGATTTGGTTTAGAGGACTTGGTGATGCGAGAGACATGCTTCAAATTAATTTAGAACCATTTGAAACAATCAAGCTCTATTTACGCGCCTATAGGCAAGAGACGTTAGCTTTTGATATTATTATCGTGAACCTTGTCGGTAATGTGGTGATGATGTTTCCGCTCGGGTTTTGGTTGTATGTGAAGCCTTATGGTTGGTTTAGAAAATTGTTATTCATTATTCTTATACCTGTATTGTTTGAAGGTGGTCAGTTCCTTTTACATCAACTGCACATGGTCTCTCGCTCAGTTGATGTAGATGATTGGATTTTAAATAGTTTAGGGATCTATTTAGGCCTGTTATTAAATATGGGGCATGAACAATTATTATCCAAACTCTTGCATCAATCAAAGTACAAAGAAATAAAAAAGTCAAAACTACACATCAGTTAAAAGCGTCGTTATCATTCATGAGAATGAAAATCGACGCTTTTTTTTATTAATAGCCTAACGTGTCGGCATCTTTTAGCGTCATGGTGACACGAACAATATCTCCACCGGATTTGTCAATTTTTTCACGGAGCTGTTTGTTGACAGACATCATCGCGTCTTCATTTTTTAGCGGCATCAGATTCATGTCACCAAAGGGTATATCATCAATAGTCCCAGTGACTTTTATCGAACCTCATGGTGCTTTTAAATGGTGTGTATCCGGTACATTAATCCTATAGGTCCAAGCCCCGCGACCCGGTTCGTAAATGAGCGGGAGGGGTTCATTATTTAGAATTGTTAAATCCATTGTTACGTCTCCTTTTATGTGCATTAGATTGAAATAAGTAAGTGGATCTTTCTATTGTACCAAAGGAGCCTTCGCTTATCTAAGTCATTAATACTTCTTTAATGAAAAGGGTTTATTCGGTTAAAAATGAAGGAATAGAGTAATAATCCACACCACTGAGGAGGCACGATTATGTTGAATATGAAATTAAAATACAAAAGGCAAGGAGCCTATACGGAAGAAAGAAAGTCTCGGACAGAAAAAAAAGTCTATCATTGAAGCGCCTTTAAGCGAAAAGATGATTTATCCGATGAACATGCATATCGGCAAACCAGCGGAACCGATTGTTGAGGTTGGTGATGACGTGAAGATGGGACAACTGATTGCCGAAAAGCAAGGTTTTGTCTCTGCCAACATATACAGCTCTGTTTCTGGAACGGTTGAATCAATCGAAGAGAAGCCTTCGATGCATGGCCCTCACCTCGCCATCGTTATTAAGAATGATTTTAAAGATACTCCAGCACCCGCACTTACATCTACCCAAGAAGATTTAACATCACAGGATAAATTGTCACTCATTGAACGAGCCGGCATTGTCGGAATGGGAGGGGCAACATTTCCAACGCACGTCAAACTCTCACCACCAAAAGGAAAGGCTATTGACACATTGATTATTAATGGGGCTGAATGTGAAACATACTCTACCGCTGACCACCGATTAATGATTGAATCCGCTGAAGAAATCGTTGCTGGGATCAAAGAACTGCTGACGCTTTTTCCAATTAAACAGACATATATTGCGATTGAGTCAAATGTCCATGATAGTGTATGTGCTCTTAAACAAGCGATTGGCGACGATGAACGGATTCAAATCAAAGAGCTTGAGACAATTTATCCTCAAGGGGCGGAAAAACGCCTCATCAAAACATTAGTCAATCGCGAAGTACCTTCTGGAGGATTACCCCTTGATGTTCATACGATTGTAGCTAATGTCAGTACCGTACGGGCGGCTCATTTAGCGATTCAAAAAGGTTTACCTTTAATGGATCGTGTGACAACCGTCACGGGTGAACCCATTAAAGATCCGCAAAACTTTAGGGTAAGAATTGGTACACCGATTCAAGTCTTGATTGATGCTTGTGGTGGTTTTGTCGAAAAGACAGGGAAGATGTTGCACGGAGGCCCGATGATGGGTAAACCCATTACCTCCGGTCAAGTACCGATCACAAAAGGAACATCGGTGATTAGCTTTTTACCGAAAGAAGAAGTAAAAGTAGATGAACGGACCCCGTGTATCAAGTGTGCAGAGTGCTTAAATGTCTGTCCAGTAAATTTACAACCAATTCTTATATCCAACGCCTATGAACAAGGTGATATTGACGAGGCCGAACGTCTTGGGGCGATGGACTGTATTGATTGTGGGAACTGTTCATATATTTGCCCTGCTAATATTCCACTGCTGGATAACATTAGACAAGCCAAAACAGAAATTAAGGCGCGAAAGGAGAAAAGCTCATGATGTCACTTCAAGATATGACGCTTAAAATGAGTGCATCACCACACTTAAAATCACGTCGAAAAACCGATTGGATTATGAAGCAAGTCGTCATCGCCTTATTTCTGCCGCTCCTTGCTGCAATCTATTTCTTTGGCATCAGATCATTGTTTATGGTAATTGTCGGTGTGGCCTCAAGTGTGTTATTTGAATATGGTTTTCAAAAACTAAGAGATCAACCGATAAGAATTAATGATTATAGTGCGGTTATTACCGGGATGTTAATTGGCTTGAGTGTACCTGTCACCGCTCCTTATTGGACGATTATTATCGGCAGTTTCTTTGCGATTGTGATTATTAAACAGCTACCGGGCGGTATTGGTCGTAATATGTTTAATCCAGCTGTTGGCGCAAGAGTCATGTTAAAAGTCTTTTTCTCACCTTGGATTACGAACTGGGTCGCACCAGGTGCTGATGCAGTGTCGACCGCGACACCTTTAGAGTCGATTGGTCACTTTTCTAAAACGGTAGGAGAAGAGGTACCTGGATTATGGGATCTATTCCTTGGTGTGAATCTTGGCGGTAATATTGGTGAAACATCAAAACTGATGATCCTTCTTGCCTTTGTTTATCTTGTCGTAAGAGGCGTTATTAATATGAAGATTCCTCTTTATTATGTAGGAACAGTGGCTGTTATAAGTTCCATTTATGGTGGTTATAGTGTTGATTACATGATGACCCATGTGCTTAGTGGGACGCTCATCTTTGCGGCGGTGTTTATGGCTACTGATTATACAAGTGGAGCATTAACGCCGACTGGTCAAACGGTCTTTGCGATTGGGGCAGGACTGTTAACAATAGTGATTCGAATTGTGTTTAATTTCCCAGGAGGAGTCGGCTTTGCGATTTTGATTATGAATGCACTTAGCCCCGTCATAGATAAATACCTTGCCCCGCGTATCTATGGGCATAAAAAAAGACCGAAAGTGTCACTCGCCAAGTAACTCACTAGCTAACCCGAATGCGACAAACGAAAAATGTGAGAGAAGTGAGGCGATAAGTATTGATAGTATTTGAACCATTTTTACAGTCGATTGAACATCCTGATCATCGTGAGCGTTTAACAATGATTTTACAAGATATACAAGATACTTTTCCTGAACTGGAGCCGGTAATCAAATGGAATCAACCGATGTTTATCACCCATGGGACGTATATTATCGGCTTCAGTGTGGCAAAAGCTCATCTGGCGATTGCACCGGAAATGGCATGTAAAGACAAATTTCATGATCAAATCACTCAAGCAGGTTATGACATGACTAAACAATTAGTGAAGATGAAATGGACCGAGCCCGCCCATCTTGATTTAATTCGAAATATGGTTGCGTTTAATATTGAAGATAAGAAGGATATGACAGCGTTTTGGCGATAAGGTTAATAGATACTCTAAACAAACAAAAAGCCCGCTTATTCACGTTATATAGCGAATAAGCGGCTTTTATTTCATCACTGACATATTGCCGTAATTATTGATTTGTTTTTTCGCGAATGAATGCTTCTACTTCATCAGCTGTTGACATACTTAGAAGTTCATCTTTGTAAGAACGGAGTTCTTCTTTAGATAAATCTTTAATCTGTGTACGTGCTGGAAGAATTGATGTGGCACTCATACTAAACTCATCAAGACCTAAACCGAGTAAGATTGGAATCGCGATAGAGTCGCCAGCCATCTCACCACACATACCGGCCCATTTGCCTTCCGCGTGTGCGGCTTCAATCACGTTATTCACGAGATTAAGGATCGCTGGATGGTACGGTTGGTAAAGGTATGAGACGCGTTCGTTCATACGGTCAGCCGCAAGTGTGTATTGAATTAAGTCATTTGTACCGATACTAAAGAAGTCAACTTCTTTAGCGAATTGGCGAGCAATCACAGCAGTTGCTGGAATCTCAACCATGATACCGACTTCAATATCATCACTCACGTCAACACCTTCAGCTTTTAAGTTATCTTTTTCTTCAAGTAACAAAGCTTTAGCTGAACGGAACTCATCAAGGGTTGCGATCATTGGGAACATGATCTTCAAGTTACCGTGGACACTTGCGCGCAGTAGGGCACGTAGTTGTGTACGGAAGATATCGTCACGCTCTAAGCAAAGACGAATCGCACGGAAACCTAAGAACGGGTTCATTTCTTTCGGTAAGTCAAGGTAGCTTAATTCTTTATCGCCACCAATGTCTAACGTACGAACAACAACTGGTTTGTCACCCATTTGTTTTAATACAGATGAGTAAGCGTCAAATTGCTCGTCCTCAGTAGGGAAATCAGAGTTACCCATATATAGGAATTCTGTACGGTAAAGACCGACACCTTCGCCGCCGTTATTCAGAACACCGACAACATCGTCTGGTGTACCGATATTCGCAACTAATTCAACGTGCTCACCGTCTTTAGAAATCGTTGGCTCGTCTTTTAATTGTGCCCAAATTTCTTTTTGTTTTTCAAAATCAGCTTGTTTTTCTTTGTAAGTCGCTAATTCTTCTTCTGTTGGGTTAATAATGACTTTACCGTCAATCCCATCAACAATCACGATATCGCCTTCAGAAACATCCTCTGTGACGGTTTTAGTACCAACAACCGCTGGAATTTCTAAAGAACGTGCCATAATCGCAGAGTGTGATGTACGACCGCCAATATTTGTCGTAAACCCTTTCACAAATTGCTTATTTAATTGTGCGGTATCTGAAGGTGTTAAGTCTTCAGCAATTATCACAACTTCTTCATCAATCAAGGCAGGATCTGGGAACGTGACTTTAAGTAGGTGAGCCATGACGCGTTTTGTCACGTCCTGAATATCAGCTGCTCTTTCACGCATGTATTCATTATCCATGCCTTTAAACATATCGATAAACATGTTAGCGACATCATCAAGTGCTTTTTCAGCATTGACGTTATCGTTTTTAATTTTATCTTCCATTGGTGTAATCAGTTCAGGGTCACTTAACACTAAAAGGTGCGCAGAAAAAATCTCCGCATGCTCATCACCAAGTGAAAGACGTGCGTTTTCTTTAATTTTTTCTAATTCTTTTTTTGATACCGTCAACGCATCATGAAGGCGGTTAACTTCTGTATCAACATCGTCAACTTTCTTTGTCTCATAAGAAAGATCGGGTGTTTCTAATGTGTATGCTTTAGCAATTGCGACACCGTTAGATGCCGCAATGCCTGTTAAAATCGCCATATAGGAATTATTCCCCTAAGCCAGTTTCTTTAACTGTTGCATAAATCGCTTCGATTGCTTCATCTTCGTCAGCGCCTTCTGCAACGATCTTGATTTCAGCATCCTTAGGGATACCTAGAGACATAACACCCATAATTGATTTTAAGTTTACTGATTTGCCATTGTACTCAACAGTAACGTCAGAAGAGAAGTTACCTGCTTTGTTTACGAGTACTGTAGCTGGGCGTGCGTGCACACCTGTTGAATCTGTAATTGTTATTGTTTTTTCAGCTGCCATGAAAAAAACCTCCTATAAATTTAAGATTTTGTTTTTCAGTATACCATACCCTATATTTTAACGGTTAACACCGTCAAATATCAAGTTTATTGCACATATTTATTAAGAGAATGTTGATAATTTTTTCCGATGCCTAACGGAAAAAGAAAATCATGCACAATAAACCTTTGACACCATACCATGAAACCGTTTGGCTGTAAAGGCGAGACGGTCCTTTTAGAAATCGGTTACTTCCACGTCTACTAACTCAAAAAGCGTTTCCATGTCTTTTTTTTCGGCTAAATCTTTTGTAAAGGCGGTGGCACTTCCGGAAGCAACAGCTAAACGAAAGGCATCGACTGGTTTATAGCCCCGCTCAAGTCCGGCTAAAAAGCCGGCCACGGTTGAATCCCCAGCACCTACGGTGTTGATAACCGTCCCTTTAGGTACTTGCGCTTGATACAAGGTATGATTGTGTAAATAAATCGCCCCGTCACCACCCATGGAGATAATCACGTGTTTAACCCCAGAATCGTGCAGTTGTTTGGCATAATGAATCGCTTGTTGTTTCGACGTAATCTCAACATCAAACAGTTCTCCAAGTTCATGATGATTCGGCTTGGCTAAGAAAAGGGGTTCTCCAACCATTTTCTTTAATGCTTCAGATGAGGTGTCTAGCACAAGTTTAACGGACTTTTCTCTAAGACGTTTAACAATCTGTAAGTAAAAATCATCCGGTAAATCTTGTGGTAAGCTACCTGCAAGTACTAAGTAGTCGTCACACGTTAAATGGTCTAATTGGTCAAGAAAATGTTCTGTTTCTTCTTTTGTAATCGTTGCACCAGGCCCATTGATTTCAGTTTCTTTAGCGCCTTTTAATTTAAGGTTGATCCGAGTGGCATCGCTAACATGGACAAAATCGGTATCAACGCCCTCATCCTGTAACGTTTGTTCAATGAAGGCACCGGTAAACCCACCAGTAAATCCTAACGCTGTTGAAGGGATGTTTAAACGCGTTAAAATACGCGACACGTTAATGCCCTTTCCACCAGGGAAATAGCTCGGGTCAGTCCCGCGATTTAATCCGCCGTATTGAAACTCAGCCACAGATAGAATGTAATCGATGGATGGATTGAGTGTACAAGTGAAAATCATGTCATCGCCTCCAAGACGTCCGTTAGTTTTGAATAAGCTTCTCTGTCCTCTTCTAATAATCGGTCAGTAATTAAAGTAGCATGTTTTAGCTCGCTGAACCGGTAAGCGCTTTTTGTGTGCAATTTAGAATGGTCCGCTAAGACAAAGCGCTTATCACTTAATGTTAATGCTTTTTCTTTTAAATCGCCTTCTTCAGGGTCGGGAGTGGAATAACCGAAAGAAACATCCACCCCGTTAGTACCGATAAAAGCTAAGTTAAAATGATAATGTTCTAACTGTTTAAGTGCCACACTCCCAATCACAGCACCTGTCTTATCTTTCACTTTCCCACCAATGATATACGTCGGAATATGATATTGTTGTAATAAATCAAGATGCATCAGGCCATTAGTGACAACGGTGATCGGTCGATCTTTTAAAAAAGGAATCATTTCATAAGTCGTCGTTCCGGCATCTAAATAAATGACATCATAATCTTCTATTAAGGCTGCCGCATATTGGGCAATTTCTTTTTTCTCTGTCGTCCCGCGTTGTTTTTTCTCTTGAACAGTTGGTTCGTCTTTTGTTTGTGTTACTACGGTTGCTCCGCCGTGAACGCGCTTTAATAAGTGTTGTTTTTCAAGCTCGCTTAAATCTCGACGAATGGTTGATTCTGATACACGCATCAAATCAACCAGAGATTGAATGGTGATCATTTGTTTGTTTGATAGTTCTTCTAATATTAAGGCATGTCGCTTAGGTGTTAACATGATCGTCGCCTCCTCTGATACACTTAGTATACGATAACACCCTTTAAAAATCAATCAAAATCAATCAAAATCAATCAAAAACACCATCGCAATGATGTTGATACTTAAAAGGTAGAAATCGCTTTCATTAAAAAAGGAAAATATACTTGTCATCAACTGGTGAAGTATGCTAAATTAGTACTAGTGTTTTTATTTAATGTTATAAGCAATAAAGTAGTGATTTTAAGTGGGTCTAGGAGGTATGCTTTTACGATGGAAGCTATTTTGATTACATTAATTATTCTTTCAAGTATTACCCTTATTACGATGATTGTTTTACAATCAGGTAAAAGTGAAGGGTTAGCGGGTGCGATTTCGGGAGGAGCGGAACAACTCTTTGGTAAGAAAAAAGCACGTGGATTAGACGCGGTATTGCAAAAAGCGACAATCGTTGCTTCAGTAGTATTTTTTGTTGCAACATTTGCGTTAGCTTATATTATTTAACAAGATGAATCTCTTTAGGTGACATAGGAAGACGTCACTTAAAGAGATTTTCTTTTTGTCATGATAATCTCACATTGTGCAATAGAAGCCACTCTTTGATAAAATAGAAGCAGATGAAAATAATAGAGAAAAAGCTAACAAATAGCTATGGGAGAAAGGACGATCGATGTGAAAATTAAACAACCAGAACCGTTTATGTTTAAAGGTGGGAAAAGAGCGGTATTACTATTACATGGGTTTACCGGTCACAGTGCTGATATGCGCATGCTTGGTCGATTTTTGGAAACAAAAGGCTATACATCATTTGGTCCGATTTACCGCGGACACGGCAAAACACCAGAAGATTTACTCGATGGCTCAGCTGAAACGTGGTATGAAGATGTCGTCAAAGCCTATCAACAGCTAAAACAAGACGGCTATGATAAGGTTGCGGTATTGGGGTTATCGCTTGGTGGTGTGCTTAGCTTGAAGCTCGCGACCGAAAATCCAGTCGTAGGCGTGGGGACGATGTGTTCTCCGATGTTCTTTGACAATGAGACGCAACTGACGAAAGGTTTTCGATATTTTGCGAGTCAATATAAACAAAAAGAAGGCAAAGATACCGCTGTTATTGAAAAAGAAGTCCATACCCTTACTAACAATGCCAAACCGCTCTTTGATAGTCTTGCTGGATTAATTGATGACGTGCGCGGGGTACTTGATCATATCTATACGCCGACACTTGTCATTCAAGCGAAAGACGATCAGATGATCAACACAGATAGTGCCACACATATTTATGACCATGTGGAATGTGATGATAAAGAGATCCATTGGTATGAGGGTGCTGGTCATGCGATTACGCTAGGACCAAAGCGTGAAGCTGTCCATGAAGATGTCTATCGTTTCTTAGAATCTTTAGATTGGGATGAGGCTATACTATAAACGCTTAAATAGTTAAAATGACGGCGATTATTTATAAGTGGTAGATGTATAAGACAATAAAAATAGAAAAGACTAAAGATAAGCAATGATTTGAAAGAAGGTGAAGGAAGAATGAATGAGTTAAAACAAAAGATTTTAACATTTATTACAGAAGAAGCAGAGCGTCCCGTGTCAGTTGATGATATTAGTGAGGCTGTCTTTAATGAGACCGTCACAAGTGAGATGTTTACTGACTTAATGAAAACGCTCAATGATTTAGAAGACGACGGCCGGATCATGTTGACGAGAAAGAATAAATACGTCTCACCAGCTCGAGCTGGGTTAGTAAGAGGGAAGGTGCAAATGCACAAAAAAGGCTTTGCCTTTTTAATTCCTGATGAAGAAGGGATAAAAGATTTATACTTACATCCACATGACTTAAATGGCGCCATGAATGGCGATATAGTCTTAGCACGTGCTGACGCAGAAGTAAGTGGCGATAAACGTGTAGAAGGTGTGGTTGAAAGAATTCTTGAACGTGGGTCGACCCGCGTTATCGGCAACTATGTTGATAAAGGGAATTTTGGTTTTGTCGTCGCAGATGATAAGCGCATTCCTAATGATGTCTTTATTAAAAAAGAGGACAGTCAGGGCGCCGTTGACGGTCATAAAGTGATCGTCAACATCTTGAAATTCCCAGAGGACAGAATGCCGCTGAAGGTGAAGTGGTTGAAATCCTGGGACATAAAAATGATCCGGGCGTCGATATCCTATCGATCATTCATAAACACAACATCGAGATTGAGTTCCCAGACGAGGTACTGGACCAAGCAAAGCATGTGAAAGAAACCATCGATGAGTCCGACCTTGAAGGGCGAGTCGATCGTCGCGATAAAACGATTGTCACGATTGACGGGCTGATGCGAAAGATTTAGATGATGCGATTCGAGTCGAGCAGTTAGCCAATGGCAATCACTTGCTTGGCGTTTATATTGCGGATGTGTCTTATTATGTCGAAGAAGGTTCACCAATTGATGTGGAAGCTTACAAGCGCGGAACGAGTGTCTATCTTGTTGACCGGGTGATCCCAATGATCCCGCACCGGTTATCAAACGGTATTTGTTCACTGAATCCCCATGTGGATCGTTTAGTACTGGCTTGTGAGATGGAGATTTCACCTAATGGGGAAGTCGTGTCACATGACATTTTCCAAAGTGTGATCAATACGTCGGCTCGTATGACTTACCAAGCCGTCAATCAAATCTTAACCGATCAAGATGAAGCGGTGATGAAAGAATATGACACACTTATCCCAATGTTTCACGAGATGGAACAACTGGCGCGTATTTTGCGAAAAAAACGGATGGACCGTGGCGCGATTGATTTTGACTTTAACGAAGCAAAAGTCATCGTTGATGAATCGGGTCACCCGACTGATGTCGTCTTACGCCACCGTGGGGTGTCTGAACGGTTAATTGAAGAATTTATGTTGGCGGCGAATGAGACGATCGCTGAGCATTTCCACTGGATGGATGTGCCATTTATTCACCGGATTCATGAGGACCCAGACGAAGACCGTCTCCAAAAATTCTTTGAATTTATTGGACAGTTTGGTTATAGTGTCAAAGGTGTTAAAAATGATATTCACCCGCAAGCCTTGCAACGGTACTAGATGAGGTGAAAGGTGAACAAGAAGAGATGATTATCTCTAAATTGATGCTTAGGTCAATGAAACAAGCAAAGTATGACCCGAAAAGTGTCGGACACTTCGGTCTTGCGACCGAGTTTTATACCCATTTTACCTCACCAATTAGACGATACCCTGACTTAATTGTCCATCGTCTCATCCGGACGTATTTAATTAACGGTGATCTTAGCAATGACACACAAGCAAAATGGAAAGATAAACTGTCTGAGATAGCTAAACACACGTCTGAACAAGAGCGAGTAGCGGTCGACGCTGAACGGGATACCGATGAACTCAAAAAAGCTGAATTTATGCAAGATAAGATTGGTGAAGAGTTTGAAGGGGTTATTAGTTCCGTAACTGGTTTTGGTTTATTTGTCGAACTGGAGAATACGGTAGAAGGTCTTGTCCATGTCAGTGATTTAACTGACGACTATTACCACTACGATGAAACGCGCTATGCGATGATTGGTGAAAGAACCGGTAATGTCTTTAGAATTGGTGATGTGATTGAAGTTCGCGTTGAAGCGGTCAATCTAGAAGAGCAGTCGATTGACTTTGAGATCGTTGGCATGAAAAAGAAAGCCAAGCGACCAAGCCCTGACTTTAATTGCGGGTCAAAAGATAAGGGACAATCAAAAGGTAATGGAAAGAAACAACAAGATGATGCCAAAAAGCCTAAACATAAAAAGAAAAAACAAAAAGGGCGAGCTGTCCCACCAAAAGCCGCAAAAAAGAAACGTAAAAAATAACCGAGAAAACATATAAAAAGACAGATCATTTGGCCGAACGGGCGGATGGTCTGTCTCTTTCTATTTAATAAGCGTGATGCGGTTTACATGCTGTCATCAATCCGTATACACATCAATACTGCCATTACTTGTATCGAGTTTAAGGGAGTAAGTCCCGTCATTTAGCACCTCATACCGATTGTCACGACCGAAAATATCGACGCTACCGTTACTCGTATCGGCCTCAATGGTCACATCGGCGCCGTGTGATAAGGAGACATCGATACTGCCGTTACTCGTTCGTAGGGTGACGTCATCTGTCATCTTAAGACCAAAAGCATCAATAGAACCATTTTTCGTTTCCGCCTCAATCCGTCCAGTTGTATTCATTAATGTCACTTTACCATTGCTTGTTTTAGCCTGTAAAACGTTGGCTTCGAGATCAATCAGCTCAATAGCTCCGTTACTCGTCTTAAGATCAATTTCATCCATATGTTGTTCTTTTACAATCACACGACCATTGCTCGTTTTGGCACTTATATTTGTTAACTGATCACGCGGTACTTTAACAGTCAGCCGCGGTTGTTGCGTGACAAATGGGATGAAGAAAAACCAGTTAGCTTGGTCAACCGCAATGGCTAAGGTTTCGTCGTTTGCTTTAAGGTTGAGAGCATCAATTAAGTCCTGTTCTTTCATCCCGCTGAATACGACAGTCATGTCGTCTTCTTCTGTTGGCACAATAGTAATCGAGGTGTTATCGGCCTCAATTGTCAGTGCTTTGACAGGCGAATTGATGACTTTAATGATTTCCTCGTCTGAAAAGTTGGCTTGATAAGTCATAAAAGCACCCAATAATCCCGCGCCAATCAATATCACACCAATAATCATGAATATTTTTTTCATGTTAACCCTCCTCTTCTTCAATTATACTTTTTAAAGTTCTATTCTTATATAAAGACGCCATGCAGTTCCCAGCCTTCTTCTAGTCGGAAACAGTCTTTATGTTTTAGTTCACTGTATTGCGTTTTCGAAAAATTAAACCAAGGCAAGCGGTCTGGTTCATGTTTTAATAACTCAGCTATTGTATGAAATAAGCCTGGTGTGGTGAAGATATCTTCATGAACATAGCGAATGTTTAATAATTTTTCTCCTTTATAATCGTCATCAACAAATAGATATCTTTGTGTCAATGGTGATTGGAAGATACGCATCGCTGAAAATTTGTCATCTGAAATCAGACATGAACTAAAGGGAAATGGATAATACGCCTCATAAACGAAAGAAGCAATATTTTCATTCATTAACGTTTGAAGTGCTGCACGTTTCTCTGAATGAGTGATGACTTCATCCCATATTAACGTTTTATCTACGATGAACGGTCCAAGGTTAATGGCTGGGAAGTTATGATACTTATCAATAAAAGTTAGACCAAGGTGCGCGAGTATTTTTTTTGCGGGCCAATTTTCAATATGTGTATACCCACCAATAAAACACACGTCAGGGTCTTGTTTAATGATATCAACAAGGAAGTGGAGCAACTGGGTGGGGTAACCAAGTTTTCTGAAGCGCAGGTCACTTCTTAGGCGACCAAGCATCACATTGCCACCAGGAAAATACGTATAACCAGCGACAGTAACGAGAATCTTATCTTTAAATAATCCGTATAAATAGTTGTTAGGCGGTGTAATTAATCGGTCGTAGACGTGTAACATATAGTCATTCTCTACACCTGTCTCCATCTGTTGATAAAGTGTAAAATCTGTGGTTGTTAGTGGTCGAATCGTTATCATTTAAATTAATCCTTTCTTAGCCGTTCATCTATGTGTGAGTATTTCATTCCTTTTCATTGTATAATAAGAACAGGCTTGGTAAAATAGAAAAAGAACCATTTAACAAAGTGAGGTGAAAAACATGCCAAAAGGATCAGGGAAAGTTGTCGCTCAAAATAAAAAAGCCAATCATGACTTCTTTATTGAAGAAACAATAGAGGCAGGCATTGTCTTACAAGGAACAGAAATTAAATCAATTCGTAATGGTCGTGTCAATATGAAGGATAGTTTCGCACGAGTGAGTAATGGTGAGGTATTTCTGCATAACTTGCACATCTCCCCTTATGAACAAGGAAATATTCATAACCATGAACCGACACGGATGCGTAAGCTATTGTTGCATAAAAAACAGATTGCGAAGCTGATAGGAGAAACCCAACAAGCAGGGTATTCGCTTGTGCCAATTAAAATGTACTTAAAAGATGGTTATGCGAAAGTACTCATTGGTTTAGGTAAAGGTAAGAAGAAATATGATAAACGAGAAGATTTAAAACGCAAACAAATGAATCGTGATGTCGCTCGTGCCTAAAAGACCGGGATTAAAGTCGAGATCTGACTTGAAAAAAAGTTAGATGCCTGTTATAGTGGTAGAAGTAAGAAAAATTGAATAGGCGAAGATTACGCCTCTCTCTGTACTTTCCTATTATGGGGACGTTACGGATTCGACAGGGGTAGTTTGAGCTCAAGCTGCGTGTCGAGGTTACGGCTCGTAAAACGTTACCCGCCAATAATAACTGGCAAACAAAACAATTTCTCTTTAGCAGCTGCCTAAGCAATTGCTAAAGGATCCCGCTTAGCATCGCCCATGTGCTAAGATTTGGGGTCTCAACTGAAGTGGGATACGCTAACCTCCACCGTCTGAGGACGGTTAGAAGAGCTTAATCAGACTAGCAACACGGACGCCTGTTGATTGGCATATGTGCTTGCGAAATCGAAATAGATCAACTACACATGTAGACGCTTGAGTGGCGATATCTCTGGACGTGGGTTCGACTCCCACCGTCTCCACCAAAAAATACCAATTTGGTGGTTACATTACATATTTAACTGTTCTTTCCTTCGTGGATCGAACAGTTTTTTAATGGTTTTTTGTCAAATAATTGGCCCTTCTATAATGACAATCAGAAGATTTAGCTAGTCGTGAATATTTCCGTTGGTGGAGACGGCGGGAGTCTCCGCCAACGAAATAGAGTTCATTATACTAAGGTAAGCGTTTACGTTATGTCATAATTTCCATTGTTTAAGAGAGACTGGCTGAATCTTATTCGAAACGGTCAGTTGTACTGGTAGAAGAAA
>NZ_BAXD01000046.1:0-16617 GCF_001310395.1 Halolactibacillus sp. JCM 19043 | reverse complement strand
CAACCACAATAAACAGACCGAAGCTACAACACAGACAAAACATAACCCTACACTTGCAGCACTTCTATCGATCATTCCTGGCCTTGGTCAAATGTATAATAAACGTTTTATCAAAGGCTCTGTTATCTTCGTCCTCTTCGCAGCATTTATGATTGCGATGTTTGATTTCCTATCTAGTGGCGTGACAGGTCTTGTTACTTTAGGGGTAGAAGAACGTGTTGATGATTCACGGGTATTTTTAAGTGAAGGTATTCTATCGCTCATCTTTATTACATTCTTTGCGACTTTCTATGTATTGAACATTCTTGATGCGCGAAGTGATGCAAAGAAACTACAAATGGGCTGGAAAGTTCCTGGAGTGGTAGAAGGATTTAGAAATGCTTGGGATACAGGCTTCCCGTACTTACTCGTAGGACCTGGTTTATTCTTACTTATTTTCGTCGTGCTGTTCCCACTATTATTTATGGGATTCTTAGCATTCACAAACTACTCGCTGTATAACGCACCACCTCGTGCTTTACTTGAATGGGTAGGATTTAAAAACTTTATTGATCTCTTTACAATTACAGAACTACGTGGCACATTCCTTAATGTATTATCTTGGACATTGATTTGGACGTTTATGGCAACGACATTATCGATTGCACTGGCAATGTTCTTATCAATCCTTGTGAATGATCCGCGCCTTAAATTTAAACGTTTAATCCGTACAGTCTTTATTTTACCTTGGGCCGTACCGGGATTCGTCACAATTATTATTTTTACCGCACTCTTTAATGATAACTTTGGTGCGATAAATGCCGACATTATCCAACCGCTATTTGGTACAGCGATACCATGGCTCACAGAAGCCAATTGGACAAAAGTTGCCTTGATCATGATTCAAGTCTGGCTTGGTTTCCCATTTGTTTTTGCCTTATTCACAGGGGTCTTACAAGGAATTTCGAGCGACTGGTATGAAGCAGCGGATATGGACGGTGCGACGCGTTGGCAAAAATTCAAGTTCATTACGTTCCCACACTTGATGTTTGCGACCGGTCCACTCTTGATCACGCAATTCACCTTTAACTTTAACAACTTTAATATCATTTACCTCTTTAATGGTGGTGGTCCACCAGTACGTGGCCAATCTGCCGGTGGTACAGATATTTTAATTTCCTGGATTTATAACTTAACCTTTACGAACTCACAGTACAGTTTAGCGGCTGCGATTTCTATTATTTTAGGTATTATTGTAGCGACATTCGCATTCTTCCAATTCCGTCGCTCAAGCTCGTTTAAAGAGGAGGGACAATACTGATGGCTAGTCAACCAATGAGTAGAAAAACAAAAAATACCCTAGAATTAGTCGTGATGTATGCGGTGATTGCCGTTATGTTTGTGATCATCATTTACCCACTTCTCTGGGCATTAGGTATGTCACTTAATCCAAGTTCTAACCTTTATGGTGCCTCTCTTATTCCTGAAAATTGGAGCTTCGTTCACTATGAATGGCTCTTTACCAATCCACGTAGTAATTATTTAACGTGGTATAAAAACACACTGATTGTTTCTTTATCAGTGGCATCGGTCGGTACACTGCTTGTCAGCTTTACCGCTTATGCTTTCAGTCGTTATCGTTTTAAAGGGCGTACGTATGGTTTATATGCCTTTCTTTTACTACAAATGTTCCCAGTATTGATGGCGATGGTGGCGTTATACATCTTGCTTAATACAATCGGTTTACTTGATAGCTTACTTGGCCTGATTATCATTTATATTGGTGGTAATATTCCAATGAATGCTTTCCTAGTTAAAGGTTACTTTGATACGTTACCGAAAGAGTTAGATGAATCAGCTAAAATGGATGGTGCCGGTCACTTTAGAATCTTCTTCCAGATTCTATTACCACTTGCGAAGCCAATCCTTGCGGTTGTGGCGCTGTTTAACTTTATGAATCCATTTATGGACTTCATTTTACCACGTATTATTTTACGTAGCCCTGAGAACTACACATTAGCACTTGGTCTGTTTAACTTCGTTAATGACCAGTTCTCAAACAACTTCACGCGTTTTGCGGCTGGGGCGATATTAATCGCCGTACCAATTGCGACTGTGTATCTGTTCTTACAGAAATACTTGATTTCTGGTCTATCAGCCGGGGCAACAAAAGGTTAATAGATGTTTATCAAAAGTCATCAGACCTTGTCTGGTGGCTTTTTTGATCATAATCTAAAAGCTTCTTAAACGTGATTCTATCAATGGACATAAATACGTTAGAAATTAACAAGCAGGCAGGGCCACTAATGGCTCTGCCTGTTTAACTGATTTAACTATAACGGCCAACGGTGATTTGGTTATAGACTTCATCAATCAGCTTTTCTTTTGTATTTGGATGAAACAACTTTGCGATACTGATTCTTTTACTAGAGTGATAATCTAATGTATTTTCTTGCATCTTTTGGTCTAAGTACGGCAACATAAATTGATCAATCGGTAAGTAGGCAAGCGTATAGGTCGTGTCTTTTTTTAATTCAATGTAGATTCCCGTTAACTCGGTAAAGATAAAGGGATGGTACTCGAAACGTAAATGAATGTCCTTGCGCTGCATGTTTTTAATAGCTTTCACATGCGTCGTTTGATTATAGAAGTATACGACTTGTTCGAAAGAATAATACAACTCATCCAGTGATTGATGTAAAGCTTTAAGTTTGATTTTTGCGAACAGCACCATCGCAAATTGATAAGCCTTGCGGCTTGTCAACCACAACAGGATAAACGGAATCATAAATAGTAAATAATCATTCATCGACTTCTCCCCCTTGATAGAGGACCACTTTATTTTTACCGGATTTTTTTGCTTCATAGAGCGCTTCGTCACTTGTCTTTAAAATGGCGTGTTCTGTTAAGTCATGAATAAAATCGGTATGAGAGACACCTAAACTAATCGTCAAGTGGCCTCCGGGTTGTGTGTGTTGTTCAGGGAAAGGTTCGGCCAAGACAGCTAACCGAATCCGATCAGCTATGTCATAAGCTTCTTCAGGCGTCACATTCATCAAAATAACTGAAAACTCTTCCCCGCCAAAGCGATAGCTTTGGTCGGTTTTTCGCATGTGACTTTTCAGTAAAGTCGCCAACTGTTCTAAAGCCACGTTGCCCAACAAGTGGCCGTTTGTATCATTGTAGTGTTTAAAGTAATCAATATCGATCATGACGACCGCAAATTGCGGATCTTTTTCTGAGAAGATGTGCGTCAAATCGTTTTTTAAAGCGCGTTGGTTTTTTAACTTAGTGAGGCCATCAGTCACGGACATCGTCTTAATATGCTGGTACATATTCAATTGATGAATCGAAATAGCCGTTTGTAAGGCAAGTGGCATTAAGTTATCAATTTCTTCAGGTGTTATTTTTTTATGTGTGACGGGATTATCAATCAGTAAAATGCCAATCTTTTTATTTTGGTAAACCATCGGTACGATCAAGACCTCATCCATATGAAAGTAGTCGCTGAGCTCGTTTAGAATAGTATCATTAACATCTTTCACATTGATTAAACGATCTTTACCATCTCGAAGCGCTTGATAAAAAATCGATGAAGGCCTAAAGTCGAAGGACAAGGATGATACGAGTTCATTTAACTCAGGATCAATATGTTCTTCATCCATACGTTCCAAGAGATCAGTCAATTTGTATTTTTTTACCGCAATTTCATTCCATTTCTCAAAGCCATCCTTGCCCCTTACGGGACCAATGCCCATCATTCCATGAATGTGATTAGACAGATGATCATTCAAAAATACGAGACAACGATTAAAACCTAGACCGTGTCCGGCAGTGATTGTCGTGACGATGATATGTAATAACCGGTCAAGTTCATCCGTTTGCTGGATAGCTGCCGATATTTCTTTCATAATCGTCAGTTGTTTCGTGTTTTGGTACATCTTTTGTTTCCAATCAGATAGTTGATTAAAATGATGAATGCCCCGAGTGCCAATAATATAAATGGTTATATTAGTAAGGATAAGAAGCCCAAAGAGTGTCACAGATGGTGTGAAGTATAAAAAATGCCGAATAAGAACAACCGCGCTTGAAATAATCAATCCGTTCGCGTGAAGTGAATACATACCCGTCATTAAATAAAGCACAACGAGTAGGTAATATTCATCTAATAGATGACTTTGAAATGATAAAAAACTGAAGGTGAAAAACAGAAAGACAAGCAAACGATTGCGTTTTTCGTTTAAAAAGAAACGAATCACATTTAGTGCAATCGATACAATAGACATAATAACAATCCATTCAATCAATTCAGACAATATCACCCCTCCTTTTTATATAGTCCTATTATAACAGGTTTTGTAATCGCTGTCTTTCTTTTTAACTATTCAAAAATTATCGCTTGCCAAGATTATCAAAAACATGTACACTTATCTTTGTAAGCGATTGCATAACTGTCACGCCTAAGGTTGTGCAATTTTTTCGCAACATCTTTGCAATCGTTTGCACAAAATGAATAAGGAGGGAACCACATCTTGTAAGAGGTCTTTAAATTATCACACATTTGAAAGGATGATTATGTTGAAGAAAAGGACGTTACGACCGATTGTGGCTCAGTTTTTTGTTTGGCTCTTATTATTTAGTACGATATTCTCGAGTTTACCGCTTACGGCTTTTGCGGAAACTGACACCGAAACAATAGGGGAAGATACATTCCGTGTGTTCTATGAACATACAGGGGAACCTGATGATACACTATACTTATGGCATTGGGGAGGGGCAGCTGAACCTGAAGGGTCGTTTCCTAATGGTCAAGTCTTTGAACCAATCGAAGATGAACAATTTACGCACTATGCCGATGTCCCGTTAAAAGAAGAGGCAACGGATGTTGGTTTCTTAATTGCGGCTTCTAAAGATGAAAAATTATCAGGAGACATTAATCTTGATCTAATCTCACCGGATATGGATCATGTTTTTGTCACCTCAGATGGTCAAGCTCATCTAGCTAAACCTGTTTCTTTTGATACGCCGACTGTTCGTGTGCATTTTAAAGAAACAGACGGAAATTTTGCGGAACCTGGACTTTGGTTCTGGGGCGATTCACCAGCAGCATTAGGAAGTGACGCTGCTTGGCCAACTGATGCTTATAGTTTTACTAGTGAGAATATGTCACCTTATGGCTATTATGTCGATGTTCCACTAAATGAAGGTGCCAAATATCTGGGAGGATTGATTGTAGAAAAAGTCGATGGCAAAAGTCAATCAGGCGATATGACGTTTGATGAGCTAGAGACATACAATCAAATCTTTATTAAAGAAGGGGTAGAAGAAGCGTTTAACAACCCTTACTATGTTTCTAGTGAACCAGAATCAACGACACCAGATGAGACAGAAGGCACAGAAGACATTACGGTTTCAGGAGAAGTGTCTAGAAGTTTTCATTACGATGAACATGCGTTACTTGAATTAACGATTAATAATAACTCAGACGTTGGAATTTCATCGATTCGCGTGGATGTATCGGCGTTAGGGATTGATGTCCCGTTAGAAATCGATCCGACATTACAAGCTGTTACGTTATCGGTTAGTCGTGAGGTTACACCGGGGGAGAAAGTCATTCCAGTGACGGCTATTGATGAAAATGGTGGCACCTATAAGACAGAGGTTACGGCAACAGTCGTTGAGAAAACAAGTGATGATCGCGACTGGGATGAGTCCGTCATTTACTTTATGTTGACGGATCGTTTTAATGATGGTGATCCATCAAATAATAACCCTTACGACTTAGATTATGAGAGTGCACATAACCCACGCGGGACTTATCAAGGTGGGGATTTTAAAGGCGTTACCGAAAAATTAGATTATTTAGATGAGCTTGGCGTGAATACCATTTGGATTACACCAATCGTTGAGAACGTTGGTCATGATGTCGAAGCTAAGTCCGATGATGGCTCTTACTATGCGTATCATGGTTATTGGGCTAAAGATTTCGAAGCGTTAAATCCGCATCTTGGAACGATGGATGAGTTTCATACGTTAATTGATGAAGCAGCCGCTCGCGATATCGATATCATGGTGGACGTTGTCTTAAATCACGCCGGTTACGGTATGAATGCGACGTTAGATGGAACTGAACCAGAAGGCCACCCGACTGAAGCAGATATCGCGCGTTTTGACGGGATGCTGAGAGAATCAGGTGGGGCTGGTGACTTAGAGATGTCACTATCTGGCTTACCTGACTTTAAGACAGAAGAACAAGCGGTACGCGAACAACTCGTTGATTGGCAAACCGCCTGGGTTGAAAAATCAACAACACCAAACGGAAACCGTATTGCGGCTTACCGTGTGGATACAGTGAAACACGTCGAACAAACTACGTGGCAACATTTCAAAAATGAACTTGTCAAGATTGACCCAGCGTTTCGTTTAATTGGCGAGCATTGGGGGGCGAATTTCAATGAAGATGGCGGTCATTTCTATGACGGCACGATGGATGCCTTGCTTGATTTTGGCTTTAAAACATTAGCGCAATCACTCGCAAATGGAAATGTCGAAAGAGCCAATGAACAACTCGTCTTGCGTAACCAGGCCTTAAACAGCGTGCATACACTAGGGCAGTTTTTAGGTAGTCATGATGAAGATGGTTTCCTTCATAGCCTTGGTGGAGATGAAGCGAAATACAAAGTGGCAGTAAGTACGCAACTTACCGCAAAAGGGCAACCGGTCATTTATTACGGGGAAGAATTAGGTCAAACAGGTGCGAATAATTGGCCAGTGTATGATAACCGTTACGATTTTGACTGGGAGGATGTAGAGGGTAATGATCTTCATGCCCATTATGAGACGTTACTTGATTTTAGAGCACAATTTAGTGACGTATTAAGTAAAGGTGAGCGTGAAACATTAATCGCAGATGATGACTTAAGTCAACTTGTCGTCAAACGCGCTTATGACGGTGAAGCTGTTTACTTAGCGTTTAACCCAAGTGCTGAAAGTCAAGAGATTACTTTAAAAGCATCAAATGAAGTAGTTAAAGTAACCGATCATTATTCAGACGCCTCATATGAAACAGAAACAACAGATGATGAACATATGATAACCATCACCGTACCAGCCGCCGCAGACGGTGGGACAGCGCTACTTCAGGTGGAAGGTGGTGACTTACTTTCTACACATACCACACCAGATGAACCTACAGAAGAAGTCGCACCGGTAGAGGAGGGGTCTTTTCGGCTTCACTTCCGTGGTCTTGATACTAGTCGTCTTAGTGAGCTTGGTCTTTGGGTTTGGGAAGATGTTGAAAGCGCGTCGGAAAACTGGCCGGTAGGAGCTACGTCATTTTCAGAAGCCGTTCAAACAGATTATGGTTATTATTTAGATATCCCGATTATTGAGGATGCCAAACAAATTGGCTTTTTAATCAATGATACAGCTGGTGCGAATGTAACCGATAATATGTTTGTTGATATTTTAAGTCCTGATATGAATGAAGCATGGGTGACAGAAGATGAACAAGTGTATCCCTACGAGCCATTAGAAAATGAAAACGTCATTCGAGTGAATTACACGCGAGACGACAATAATTATGTTGGTTGGGCCTATGGACATGGGGTGACGTTGTGGCTGCCACAGGAAACTGGCCAAGTGGGGCACATGACTTCGAACAAGGTAAATACGGTGCTTTCTTTGATTTACCGGTGAAGGAAAATGCTAGTCTCATCCAATTTTTGACCTTAAATAAAAATAGCGGTGATCAGTCGGGTGATTTGTCTTATTCGATGGACGGTGCGACGCAAATCTTCTTAAGAGCAGGAGATGAGCAAGTTTACACCAACCCTTACTTTGTGACTGAAGAAGGTTTAACCGGTGCAGAACTCATCGGTCTTGATACGATTGAATTGACTTATAGTGCCATTGGCGACTGGTCAATAGACGATGTGAAAAACGATATTGACGTAACAACACAAGGAGGTGACGCTGTCGTGATTGATGATGCATCGATTGATCCTACCAACAATAAAATCAAGCTTACCGGTACGTTTACAACAGAAGACGCGCCTTATACTGTGCGTCACTTAGGACGTGAGGTACAAGCAAAAGCAGGATGGAAATTAAAAGATAACCTTTATGGTTATGACGGAGACTTAGGTTTAGTAGATGTAACGGATACATCCGCAATAATAAAGGTTTGGTCACCTTCAGCTGATACAGTTGATCTTGTCCTTTATGATTCAGACACACCAACCGATGTGATTGGTGAGTACGCGATGACACGTGGAGATAAAGGGATATATACCATAACGTTAGATAAAGCTTTAACCGGACTTGACAGTCCAAAAGGTTATTACTATCACTTTAAGATCACACGTGGTGATGATAGCGTCTTGGCCCTTGACCCGTATGCAAAATCAATGGCGCAGTGGACCAGTGACGATCATGATGATGCGGTTGGTAAAGCCGCGATTGTTGATGTCACTGAGATTGGTCCAGACCTTGACTACGCAACGATTGATGGGTTTAATCACCGCGAAGATGCGATTATTTATGAAGTGCACGTGCGTGACTTTACGAGTGATCCGTCATTAGAAGGTGAACTCGATCATGAGTTTGGTACATTTAGTGCCTTTTCAGAAAAGTTAGATTACATTGAATCACTCGGTGTGACACATATTCAACTATTACCTGTCATGAGTTATTTCTTTAGCGATGAATTTAATAAAAATGAACGCTTACTTGATTATTCATCCACAGATAATAACTACAATTGGGGTTATGACCCACATAGTTACTTCTCACTGACCGGTATGTACTCAGAGGACCCGAGTGACCCAGCCAAACGCATCGAGGAATTTAAAAACTTAATCAAAGAAATCCATGACCGTGATATGGGCGTTATTTTAGACGTTGTTTATAACCATACGGCACGCGTGCATATCTTTGAAGATTTAGAGCCGAATTACTATCATTTTATGGATAAAGACGGCGAAGCAAAAACAAGTTTTGGTGGTGGGCGTTTAGGGACGACACACCAAATGGCGCGCAGAGTCTTAGTTGATTCAATTAAATATTGGGTCGATGAATTTAAAGTCGATGGTTTCCGCTTTGATATGATGGGGGACCATGATGCTGAATCTATTCAAACCGCTTATGATGAAGCAAAAGCACTGAATCCAAATATCATCATGATTGGTGAAGGTTGGCGCACATTCGCAGGTGACGATCAAGACCCTGACGTACAACCAGCGGACCAAGACTGGATGAAAGATACAGATAGTGTCGCCTCATTCTCAGATGAATTTAGAAATGAGCTGAAGAGTGGGTTTGGTAGCGAAGGACAGCCACGCTTCTTAACGGGTGGGGCAAGAGATATTGATGTGATTTTCAATAATATTATTGCCAATCCGGGTAACTTTGAAGCGGATGACCCAGGTGATGTGGTGCCTTATATCGCAGCACATGATAACTTAACCCTTCATGACGTTATCGCACAATCGATTAAAAAAGACCCGATAGATTTTGAAGAAGAAATCCACCAACGGATTCGAATCGGTAACTTAATGGTGCTGACGAGTCAAGGGACACCGTTTATTCATGCCGGACAAGAATTTGGTCGGACGAAACAATTTAGAGACCCAGATTATATTGAACCAGTAGCAGAAGCCCCATATAAATCAACGTATATGGAATCAGCAGATGGGACACCATTTGAATATCCGTACTTTATTCATGATTCATATGATTCAACGGATATCATTAACCGAATTGATTGGGAGAAAGCAACGAATGAAGAAGCCTATCCTATTCAAACGCAAACACGCGCGTATACGACCGGATTAATTAAACTCCGTCGTTCAACGGATGCGTTCAGTAAAGAAACGATGGAAGAAGTGGCAGAGAGTGTGTCATTAATTGAAGCACCAGAAATTAAAGCACAAGACTTAGTCATTGCCTATGAAGCAAAAGCGTCAACAGGTGAAAGCTACCACGTCTTCATAAATGCTGATGATACCGCACGTGAACTTTCTGTTGGCACTGATTACACAACAGAAAACGTCATTGTTGATCAGAAAACAGCAGGTACCGAAGCCATTGATGACCCAACAGGTGTCACATTGACGTCAACATCCTTAACGATTGATCCGCTCACGGCGATCATTATTCGTGTAGGTGAGCCAAGTGAGGAAGACGATTCAAATGTTCCTGGTGACAATGATGAAGATACAGATAGTGATGAAGAAGTAGATGAGATCACAGAAGATGATGTGGTGATTGATGAAGAAACCAATCTACCAGTGATTGTAGTGAAAGATCATTCGTCCGCTAAATTATCACTAGACGTATTGAAAAAGTTACCAGAAAAAGCCCAGTTAAAAATACAGGCAAAAGATAAGTTAGTCATGATGAACTTCCCGCTTGATAACGTATTAAAACGTGCGCTTGATTCGAATAAAGCTGTCACAATACACGTGAATCAGAAGTCGAAAGCTAACTTTAAAGAACCGACTGGTGTAAGAGTATTAACGGCTCTTTATGATTTCCAAGTATTTATTGGAGAAGAGCGATTGGATGATACATTTGATACGCCAGTAGAAGTACGTTTTACTGTTGATCCATCGGCCATTACCAATAGCGATCACCTTCGTGTGGTTTATGTGAAGGAAGACGGTACACTCACTTACTATCCAATCGACAGTTACAATAAAGAAACTGGAGAAGTTGTTGTGTTACTCCATCACTTTAGTGATTACGTCATTGCAGAAGTAGACCCTTCAGTAGATGATGAACCAGTTGATGAACCAGAAACAGGCACACCAGACGATCCGACAGATACGCCAGCGGATGACTCTGATGCAAATACTGACGACCCAGCAACAGGTAGTGACTCAAGTGAAGGTGATCAAACGAGTCAAGAATTATCAACAAATGGTGATTCGTTACCAAAAACTGCAACGAATATCTATCTGTTCGTGATGCTTGGGGTTATCTTAAGCTTGCTTTCAGCGACGGTGTTACTCTTTAAAAAAGAAGCATCAAATAGCTAATCTTTATTAATATAGACATGATCAAACATGTTAGGCCACTAGACAAGATGACAACGTCTAGTGGCCTTTTAATGCAAACAAATAAAAATATAACGACGAGACACAAAGAAAAGACACGCCACAATCGACGTGTCTTTCTTTGTCCCCCTTATGGGACGGTGCGGAAAATTTGTCTTATTCGACTTGCTTGTTACTTGTTCATCTTACCAAACATTTACTTCCTGACGTGCTAACCCGTCGTACTTGAAGCTTAGTTTGTAACCGTCTTGCTTACTGACACTTGCTTGTCGAAATGCTTCACTACATCCGATTCACGAGCCTTAAAACGGTTAGTCACGTGCACTTTCACGAAAAAATCGTACACTTTCTCTTACATAGCTCTTTGACTCCTGTTACGTCATCTCAATTGCTACGTTCCTGACGAGTTGTTGACGCCAGTTCTTGCGCAAATTTTCCGCCAAGGCTGTGCAGCTCATACCGCACCATTTAGTAAGTCAACATAATAACCTTTCGTATTGGCTTACCATGTTGATCAAGCGCTGGAGTTACCGTTCGTAACGTGAGGTCTTAATCATAATGGGTGGTATATTTGCCTTGTACTTATCTATTCCCGGTTTAACAAATATTAAACACTTTTTTAAAAACTTTTAAAAAAATTAAAAATCATTTAAAAAATAGCGACGGATCACTTTAAACGTAAAGACCGTTCTCAAAAAACAGTGAATCTCTGATATAATAGCTAATAGAATATTAAAAAGGAGCACATTATGACTGAAAAATTATTAATAATCGATGGCTTTAATCTGTTAAGTAGAGGCTATTTTGCGACCGCATTCAATAAGGAACCAGATGAGTTACCGACCAATAGTCAAGGGCTATATATGAACGGCATTCGTGTATTTATTCAAAAATTATATCAACTGATTGAGAAACATGACTTCAGTCATGTAGCGATTTGTTGGGACGTGAAACGAGATGATACCTCGCGTCGACAAGAGTATCAAGCCTATAAAGCCAACCGAGCGGCCTTGCCAGAGCCACTCATCCAACAATATGAATCGCTCGTCTTTCTATTGACCAATTTAGGCTTTACACAATTGACCATTCCACCTTATGAAGCTGACGATGTGATTGGCGCTTTAACTGTCAAGTGGCAACAAGAAACTAATGGTCATAGCTATATGTATAGTAACGATCATGATTTACTTCAGCTTTTATCTGCCCAAACGACACAAATTATCGCAAAAAATAAAGAGGAGCTTATGTTCACAGAAACCGTCTTTACTAATCAATATGCGATCAAACCATCCCAATGGATTGATGTGAAGGCCTTACTCGGTGATAAAGGCGATAACGTACCGGGTGTCCATGGCATTGGTGAAAAATCAGCCTTACCGCTTATTCAAATGTATGATTCCGTTGAAGGGGTCTATCAATCCCTTGATCAACTTGATCCTAAGTTTAATCGATACAAGAAAAAATTAATCGCCGGTGAAGCGGATGCCTATTTAAGTAAGAAACTCGTCACTATTGAAACGGACTTAACAGAGGTGCATGCTTTAGATGTAGCGACATTATTTAATCGCACCCGTCGAGATTTACAATTGAAAGCATTGAATGATTTTGAATTAAAAATTCGTGGCCTTTACTTATAATGCCTAGATGGTAGAGGTTAAAGTGTTTACGCTGCAATCGATGACGCCATTCACTTTTAGTATAAGCAGGCCATTGCTTAAGGCTTAAGCAGTGGCCTGCTTATTTGTTTCGTTATATAATATGGGGTGAGAGTCGGGTCACTGTCGATTACATGACATTAAATCGTCCACCGATCGGAGAGGATGGCAAGTAAATAAGTGTAGCCGCTTATTTTAGCTGAGCAAGCATCTTCTCGCTAAGGGGACCATTTTTCCTTTAAAGTAACTCAATGTGTGAGGTGATGTCACTTATAAGTTCATCTACGCGTTCTTCTGGTGTTGGTAACAGTTGAACGAGTGACTTCTCGGTATAAGAAAATACGTCACGGGTTGGGTGTGGTTTGGCGATACTTTCTAAAGATGCGGATCCGCCGGTAGTTAAGCTAAGCGATAACACTAGGATGCCTATTTTTAACATCATTATCACGCCTCCTCCAGTGGTGAATGTCTGTCTTTATACATAGAATTCCTTTTAAGTTATCATCTTAAACATATGTGAGGTTTTGTTGAAAAGCCGAACGTGTTATAATTGACTTACTGATAGAAAAAGAGAAAACGTTTACTTTTAATAAGAGAATGAGTAAACGATAAGTGAAAGAAGGGATTCGTTTGGCGTTACTTTATTTACTGATTGGTCTTGGGGCGACGATTATTGGCTCACTTGCTGGATTTGGCGGGGGCATACTTATTAAGCCCATCTTAGACTTTTTAGGGCATTATGATTTAAAAACCATTGGCTTTTTATCAGCGTCAACAGTCTTTGCGATGGCTGTCGTGTCAGTGTATACGAGACGACGAATGTTAAAAGAGATGCGGTTAGATCACGCGATTTTACTTGCGACTGGCTCTATTTTAGGTGGATTATTTGGTAAAGGGATTTTCCGTACCTTTAGTCATCTGCCTTGGATTGGGATGGCGCAGACGGGCGCGTTGATTGTGATCTTCTCTCTTGTATTGTATTATGTCAATCATAAACATCAGTTTAAACAGTTTCACATCGAGAGCCGTCTGATGGTGCTCATTATTGGTCTAATATTAGGTCTAATGGCATCTTTTTTAGATATCGGCGGTGGGCCGCATAACGTTGCTATCTTAAGTTTATTATTTGCGTTTGATACAAAAAAGGCAGGATTTTATTCAATCTTCATTATTTTCTTTAGTCAGCTCGCCTCCCTCGTCAGTACCGTTGTCTCAGGTAATCTCTCAACAATGGATTTATCGATGCTTCTGTTTATGGTTCTTGGCGGAATAAGTGGGGGTGTGATTGGGTCAAGATTAGCGAAGTTTTTACCAATTGAAACGGTGGAAAAAGTATTTAATGTGACCATCTTCTTATTAATTTTACTAAATATTTATAATTTTATTCAGTACATGGCATGAATGCCGTGTTTATAAGTCCAAAGTAAGTATAGCGCTAAATAGAAGTAGACTATTTCATCGTGTAATTGCATAAAAAACGGGTATAGTAACCATTAAAGACATACATAAAGGAAGTGACAACATGAAACAAATAGACATGATTGATATTTTCGATTTGAATTTACCAGAACGTACGGCGTCTTACTATTTGCCAGGTGAGGCTCCCACTTTGATTGAAACAAGTGCTGCGCCATCGATTCCTTTTTTACTACAAGGACTAGACCGACGTAATATCGACCGGGCATCTATAAAATACGTCATTGTCACCCATATCCACTTAGATCATGCGGGAGGTGTGGGGTTATTGATCGAATCACTACCAAATGCGACGGTGATTGTCCATCCACGTGGTTTGCGCCACTTAATTGATCCAACCCGATTGATTGAAAGTGCCAAAACGGTCTATGGCGACCAGTTTGATGCCTTATTTGATCCGATTAAACCTGTACCAGAAAACCGTATTCGTTCAGTAGAAGAAAAAGAGACACTCAAAATTGGTGAAAACCGAACCTTAACGTTTTATGATACACCCGGACATAGTAACCATCATTTAACGATTCATGATTCACTAACAAACAGTATTTTTACTGGTGACACACTTGGCACACTCTATCCAACGCGTTTTACTGGGGGTAGTGAACTCATCTTACCTTCAACGTCACCGACACAATTTGATCCTAATGCGATGATGACATCGATGAAGCGGATGCGGGAATTAGCTCCGGACCGGATTTACTTTGGTCACTACGGTTACAGCGATGAACCAGATCATGTGTATCATTCGTTATCTGAATGGTTGAACCGGTTTATCAGGATCAGTGAATGGATTTACGATAAACACAAGGATGAGCCTGATGAACGAATCATAGAGTGGATCGCAGAAGCGTTATTTAATAAAGTTGAAACAGAAAGTTACATTTTAGATCCAGGCATTTTTGATTATTTGACGCATGATTTAGACGTATCAAGTCAAGGATTGGTCCATTATTACCGAAAAAGCGGGCGATAACAATGGTTTACACATTAACTTATGAGTATCATATTGGTCATCATACGCTTAGAATGACGTCTGATTGGTGTGAGCTTGACGAAGCGGTGCTTTATTTTGAGCGGTTGATGTCACATAAAGGCTATCACAACATTCAAGCCATCGATGAATCTGATAGCGTGTATACGCTAAAGCAGTTGCAAAAAGAACAGGAAAGTGATAGACAATCCATTCATCACTTAACCCTTTACTTTGATGCGAGTTTTGATCAACAGTCAAAACTGAGTGGGCTTGGGGTTGTGTTGACGTATGATGTTGGTGACAAAAAAATAAGTCAGCGAAAAAATCTTGATACAGCTAGCGCAAAAACAGTCAATGAAGCCGAATATTATAGTCTGTTTCACGGATTGGAACAATTAAAACAATTGGATTTCCCACCACAGTCGATTGAGATTTATGGCGATAGTTTGGTAGTCATTAACCAATTAAAAGGTGAGTGGCCAGTATTTGATGAGACGTTAGCGAAGTGGGCAGATGACGTGGAAGCTTTACTAAAATCATTAAATCTCATACCTGTCTTTCATCATATTGACCGTCAGGATAATAAACAAGCCGATCGCCTTGCCTCACAAGCGCTCGCAGGGACACTTGTCGATGCGACGCGTGACATAGAAGGAGATGAGTAAATGAAGTTTGGCATGCGAAAACCAAGCTTAAAAAAACGACTCAGCGCCCGGACGTCAATTAAACGACAAATCGTCCATCGCGGCAAAGTTAAAATGCCAAAAGGCTATGGCTGGGTTAGAAACCCGAAAAAGTATGCCTACAACAAAGTCTACAACAAAACGAGTTTTGATCTGTTTAAACTGTTGAAAAAATTATTCAAATGATCAAGAGCATCTTTACCTGTCGTGGGTAAAGGTGTTCTTTTTGTATAGATTATTAAAAAAATCACATAAAAAGTGAGCTCCAAAATCAAATAAGGTTGAGTATCGCGTTAAATAGATGCTTGAAACGGCTTTGAAATTCGATAATAACCGACGTTCACTGACTTGATGAGACTGGCAGAACGCTATATGCTGTAGGTACCTAATTAGGCAGGAACCGTATTGCTGTTGACAGTAACAATGACAAAAAGAATTAAAAAGATGATAGAAGTAAACGATAGCGAAAGTAGGTAGCAAACATTCACGTTCAAAATCCACACGATAAACGCTTTAAAGAAACGTTTCGTCATAAAGATGTGACAAAGGATTTCGTGACGTATTATTTACCGGCTCATATTGTTGAACAGATTGATGTAAATACACTTGAGCCGCAAAAAGACAGTTTTATCACGCAAGATTTAAAGGAAGTTTTTTCTGATCTATTGTTTAAAGTTAATATTCATGATGAAGAAGGGTATTTGTATTTATTGTTTGAACATAAAAGCTATCAAAGTCCAAACATCGCCGTTCAGTTATTGAAGTATATGGTGAAGATTTGGGATAGACAACCG
>NZ_BAXD01000045.1:0-16942 GCF_001310395.1 Halolactibacillus sp. JCM 19043 | reverse complement strand
TGAAATTCATTCACGTATGTACATTTTCTTCAATTCTTTTTGCGCGGATAAAAGCGCGCGTCCTTCTTGAACAGCGCTGTTCGCATAATAATCATTTAATCCGTAACGTTGTTTCAATTGTTGATGGATGGAGACGGAACTTTTCGCTTTCACGCCCCTAAGCTCACGGACCTCCGCTTGATAGCGAAAATGTTTGGCTTGATTAAACACCTGGAGGGTGTGAGCCATGGACATAACAAAATCAGGGTCGATCGTATGCTTATATAAGCGATTTGAAAAAATAGCCTTCATGCCCATGATACCCATCCTCCCTTGGTTTTGTAACGGTCACTGTTAGTGCTTTAATTATACCATGAAGAATATATGTTTGTCACTTCAAAAATATTCAAAACAAGCGATTCATCACCCACCTAGTGCTGACGCACTTGAGGAAGGTGTCTTCTCGCCCTAAAGCGATAAAATCTATTTTTTTGCATCATACATCCGATGTTAGCGAAGTCTTTCTTTTTATAAGTAATTTTGTAAGAGTACGGTAGTCAGATAAGAGATAAAAGCGTATAAAAAAGAGGCTACACCAAAGGGTGTAGCCAACAAGGGGGATTAGTGTACATCGTAAACGATGTCTACTTAGGTAGCTTTTGACTCAGAAAGCTGATTCAGTCTATCAGCCAGTTCAAAAGCACCGGTCGGTTGAATCGCTTCTTTACTCGAGAAGGTATCATTAAATTGATACGCGCTAGAGCCGTGTTCAGAGATATCAAGTCCAATACGCTCTTCCTCTTCTGATACGCGAATAGATGTGAATCGAGTGATGACGAAAGTGACAGCACCAACTGACGCCATTGTCCACGCGACTACTGCTAAGACGCCTAGACCTTGGATTAAGAATTGACTTAATCCGTGGCCGTAAAATAAGCCGGATTCAACCGAGAATAAACCTACCGCAAGTGTACCCCAAATACCTGAGAGGCCGTGGACGGTTGTTGCCCCGACGGGATCATCAATCTTTAGAACGCGGTCAATGAATGTAATCCCTTCGACTAAGATGACGCCAGAGACGACCCCAATCGCAATCGCGCCGGGAATGGACACTTCAGCTGTACCAGCTGTGACCCCGACTAAGCCGGCGAGTACGCCATTTAAAGCAAGAGAGACGTCAATTTGTTTAAAGCGTAGTTGTGAATATAAAACAGTTGATAATAAACCACCCGCACTTGCCATCAGCGTTGTTGCGACAATCATTGGCACAAGCTCGGTATCAGCGGCGAGCGTTGAACCACCATTAAATCCAAACCAACCTAACCATAAAATGAATACCCCTAAAGCGCCCATCGGTATATTATGGCCAGGAATAACATTGATTTTACCGTTTGTATACTTACCGAGACGCGGTCCTAAGAATAAGACGACCGTTAAAGCACCTACGGCACCGGTTAAGTGAACGACCGTTGAACCGGCAAAATCAGTAAAGCCTAATTCAGCTAACCAGCCATCTGACCAAATCCAGTGACCGACGACAGGATAAATTACACTCGTCATCGCAAGTGTAATTAAAACATACACCCCGATTTTAATCCGCTCAGCAACGGCACCAGAGATAATCGTCGCACAGGTTGCAACAAACATTGCTTGGAAGACGAAGAACCCCATATCGTCAACGCCGCTTAATAAGAAGCTATTTGATCCGAATAATCCGTTAAAGCTATCGCCGAACATCAGCCCATAACCAACAAGATAAAAGATGATCGGTCCAATACTAATGGTTAAAAAGTTTTTTGTGATAATATTTAATGAGTTCTTTGCGCGGGTGAAGCCTGATTCAACTAAAGCGAATCCCGCATGCATGAAGAAGACTAACACACTCCCAATCATGACCCACAACATATCGACGGTTTCTGTTGTTACCACACCAGTGTCGGCATAGAGTGGGGATGTTAAAAATATACTAATAAAAAGTAAAAGGCCTATTTTCTTAAACACATTCATCATCTCCTCGTTAGATTTTTATAGAACAGCCGGTTTGCCGCGTTCTTTCGTTCTAATTCTTACAGCATCTTCCACATCATAAACGAAAATCTTTCCGTCGCCGATTTGATCGGTATGACAGGTGTCGATAATGATGTCAATGACTTCGTCTGTTCGTTCTTGCGGTAAGACGAGTTCAATTTTAATTTTTGGTAAGACTTTTATTTCATAACTCGTCCCTCTGAAAACACCGGTTTGTCCTTTTTGTTTACCGGTTCCTGCGACCTCGGTAACGGTTAAGCCTAAAAATCCGTGTGAGGCTAATTCATCTCGTAACGCTTGAAACTTTTCTGGGCGAATAATCGCTTCAATTTTTTTCATAACTGATGACGCTCCTCTCTTTGTTAACTTTTCTAACATGATAAGTTATGTTTATTATCTTACGCTAAATTTCTGAAAATTCAATAGAATTTAGCCTATTTGCTTAGAGTTGTTTAATATTGAAATAATCTAATAATTAGAATGATTAATTAAAATTAATTTAAAACCAATATGTATAAAAACCATGTAATTCATTTAAAAATCGGCGAGATAACATGAGGAAGTAAAGGAGCATAAGTGTTTTGGGGTTGTTTATCCTGCTTTTTCTATCAAGGATAAACGATAGTATGATTGATATGAACTATGTTAAAATAGTAATGAGGTAAACAATTGAGAGGAGAAACAAACAGATGTCACGACGATTTGAAAAGATATTAATTATTTTAGGTATGGCGGTCTTTATCTTTTTCGGTGTACAAGGGGCGAGTATGTTAATTGTACATAATGATGAAGGAAGAGCGATGGAATTGTATGAATCCTATGAATCAGAATTAGCTGAAAATAGTGAGGATGACTTTGAACTACCAGAATTCAATGTGTTTCGAGATAACTTGCAGTCTGGCGGGATTATGATCCTCATTCTGAGTATCACCACGGTTGTCACAGGAGGATTAAGTATCTACTTCTTAAAGAAAGATATTAAACCCAAAATGGTCGGGATCTTACTGCTGGTGTCAGGTGCTTTAGTTGCGATTTTAGGTTTTGCGCCAGCGATGTTAGGAAGTCTTCTATATATGGTTAGTGGCGGATTAGTCCTCTTTAAAAAACCGAAACAACTTACGGTATAGTCAATAATGAAAGAAGGAATAAGTATGTCGAAAAAAACAGTCGCTATCTTATTTGGCGGTAAATCAGCTGAACATGAAGTATCACTTATGTCAGCAAAGAATGTGATTGAAGCGATTGACCGTGAGGTCTATGACGTTGCTTTAATCGGGGTAGATAAACAAGGTGCATGGCACTTACTTGATGAGGCGCATTATTTAGATGATGCGGATGATGCGAAAAAGATTCGGTTACATTTAACGGGTGAAGCGATTGCGGTTATCCCTGGGCAAGACACTGCTCAAATCATTAACAGTAAAACAAATGAACCGATTAAACAAATAGATGTCGTGTTCTCAGTCATTCACGGAACACTAGGAGAAGATGGTAGCTTACAAGGGTTAGTACGTACCCTGAACTTACCGTTTGTGGGGGTTGACTTACTCGGCTCAGCCGTCAGTATGGATAAAGATTTTACGAAACGTTTATTAAAAGAGCGTGGTCTAAAAGTGGCAGCTGGTCTTGTATTTAAAGCACATGAACAAGCATCGATTGACTTTAGCGCTGTTAAGGAAACGCTCGGCTTACCTGTTTTTATTAAACCTGCCAATCAAGGCTCATCGGTCGGGGTAAGTAAAGCAACAGATGAAGCAAGTTTCACGAAAGCGATTCAAGACGCCTTTTTATATGATGATAAAGTACTTGTTGAAGAAGCGGTAAAAGGACGCGAAGTTGAGTGTGCGGTCTTAGGTAATGCCGCACCAAAAGCATCCGTGATCGGTGAGATTTTACCACAAACAGACTTTTATTCATATGAATCAAAATACATTGATGAGTCAGGCGCTGTCTTATCGGCACCGGCTGATTTAACACCAGAACAAGTAGAAAAGATTCAAACAGAAGCTGTTAAAGTCTTTCAGACACTTGACTGTGAGGGGATGGCTCGGGTTGATTTCTTCTTAAAAGAAGATGATACATTAATCATTAATGAAGTGAACACCATCCCAGGCTTCACAAAAATCAGTATGTATCCACGTCTTTGGACGCTATCAGGATTAAGCTATCCGAATCTGATTGATACGTTAATTAAACTGGCTTTTGAGCGTCACGAACGAAAACAACAGCTTAAAAGTGCAAGAGACTAATGAGTATAAAGCACCGACACTTATAATTACTTTATAAGTGTCGGTGCTTTTTTCTTTATTTATATTGAAAGGTGATACAAATTATAATATTAAGGTAACTGATCATATTCAATAATGAAGCGACTATTAGGTAAGTAGTCAACTTGATAGGTTTCTCCCTCTTTTGGATTCAAGGTCCACGGATTCCTTCGAAAACTGATGTTATCTAATTCAAAATCGATAGATCCACTAGCTATATAAACATGTGTGACGGTGCCAGTTTTAGTATGTGTGGTTTTGTTTAACGCTGAAGGTAAATCCAAATACAGTAATAGTCCGTGATAATAGAAAGTGTATATTAAAAAGGGACTCAATAAGATGATAAAAATCCACCAAGATGGGCGTTCTTTTTTCTTGATGAGTCGGAGGATGAGTCTACCGAATACAATAAAAGTAATTATAAAAAAAAGAGTAGATAATAGTAGATAGCCAAAATAATACATCATCAGTCACGCCTCCTTATTCTCGCTCAGTCTAAGAATGAGAAACTAATAGCCTGAATGAAATTCATTTATACAAAGTATAAAAGTAGGTAAATGAATTATAGCAAAATATTCATCGTACGCAATCGTTAACATCACACAACACTGTTACAAATCAAAAGCACCTGTTCATGAACGCCAAGGTCAGGTGCTTTTCTGTAAAAATAAATCTTTGCAAACAATCTATTATATACTACTGATCAGTGTCTTGTTTATCTTCATTTCTGAGTGAATGGTGAGATTTCGGCTGTTTTTTATAGCGACGTCTTACAAATACACCAATGACAGAAGCGATCACAATAAAGATAATAATTACTGGTAAATTACCGACGATATAAACGAAAAGATTAGAGAAGAAGATAATGACCGCATCATAACTTCTGACCCACTGATCTTTTGTCCGCTGCCAAATATTTAAGTCGCCGTCTTTAATCGTGCTGACTTCCTCTTCTTGTAGCCGGAGGTCAACGGTCGCATAATCAATCCGATTATCGAGAAAATTTAATTGACCCGTCAGACGTTCAATTTCAAGTTGGGCATTCGCTAAGTCACGCGAGATTTGGAGTAAGTCTTCTGTTGATTCAGCTTCTTCCATAAAGGTGAGTAACCGTTCTTCTAGTTGTTTTTGTGTGTTGAGTCGTGTTTCTAAGTCGACATATTGATCGGTGACGTCTTGTCCTGAGATCGCGTTGTATTCAACTTGGAATAAGTCTGTTTCAAATTGATTTAAAAAGGTTTGTAAGTTTTCAGCAGGAATCCGAATCGTAAAATAACCTGACCGGAAATGCGCATCGTACCGATGCGTTTCTTTATTAAGGATATAGCCGTCGACACGGTTGGTCTCCTCTTCAATAAATTGCACCGCTGTGTCATACTTCCGGGTAGTGAGTTCTAGATTCGCGTTATACATAATCTTACGATCAGTTGTATCAACCGGTGCGTCGGTTTCGCCGTCTTCCATCGGTCCCTCTGGTCGAATGCCGCCCTCATCATACGCTTCTTGCTCGGCAGCATCATCTTCAACGGCCATTTCCATGTCCGAGTCGCCTATCGTATTAGTTTCTGATTGATCTTCACTTGAACATGCGGTCATAAAGATAAGGATCAAACTAAATAAAAATAACATGATTCCATTTCTTTTGTTCATAATTAACGCCTCCTTTTAAATGTTTCTCTCATACATCAGTCGTTTTGTTTGGTTAAAAAGTTTCAATATTTAAATAATATACACACTTATGTATAAATATTAATTTTTATGTATATCAGATAGAAATACGCTTTCATCTTGATGATAGGCTATGATGTTATGACTGATAATATACTATTCCCTAAAAAGAATAAAAAATTCTTCAAAAGGGGTTGCATTATTATTCTTTCTGTTGCATAATAATACACAAGTTAACCGAATCGATTGAAAAATAAGATCATTTAAATAAAAGGGAGCGGATCGACATGGCAAAAGACAAAATCGTATTAGCATATTCAGGGGGATTAGATACATCAGTGGCAATTAAATGGTTACAAGACCAATACAATTATGATGTCATCGCGGTAGGATTAGATGTAGGCGAAGGAAAAGATTTAGAGTTTGTGAAAAAGAAAGCTATTGATGTTGGGGCAATTAAATCATATTCAGTAGATGCAAAAGCACTCTTCTCAGAAGAATATGTGTTACCAGCTTTGCAAGCGAATTTATTATATGAAGGTAAATATCCACTGATTTCAGCCTTGTCAAGACCTTTAATCGCAAAAGTGCTCGTAGATATTGCTGAACAAGAAGGAGCCGTTGCTGTCGCCCACGGTTGTACCGGCAAAGGGAACGACCAAGTCCGGTTTGACGTTGCCTTTACGGCACTTAATCCAAATCTAAAAATCGTCGCACCGGTAAGAGAATGGAAAATGACACGGGACGAGGAATTAGCTTATGCAGAAAAACACGGTATCCCTGTACCGGTCGGTAAAGAAAGTCCATACAGTATTGACCAAAACTTATGGGGAAGAAGTAATGAATGTGGCATTTTAGAAAACCCATGGGCAGAAGCGCCAAAGGATGCGTTTGAACTTACAACCGATCCCGTTGATGCACCGGATGTACCAGAAACCATTGAAATTACGTTTGATCAAGGGAAGCCAGTAGCCATAAACGGACAACAATATCCTTTGCATGAACTGATCTTAGAATTAAATCAAATCGCCGGTAAGCATGGTGTGGGTCGGATTGACCACGTGGAAAACCGGTTAGTTGGGATTAAGTCAAGAGAGATTTACGAAGCACCTGCAGGTGTCACGTTAATCGCGGCGCACCAAGAGCTTGAAGCACTGACGTTACCAAGAGAAGTGTCACAATTCAAACCAATCATTGAACAAAAATTTGCGCAATCTGTCTATGATGCGCTTTGGTACTCACCCCTGACAGATGCTTTAAAAGCCTTTATCGCAGAAACACAAAAATATGTTTCAGGTGTTGTAAAAGTGAAACTATATAAAGGTCAAGCAATGGTTGTGGGAAGAAAATCTGATTACTCATTATATGATTTAGATCTAGCAACGTATTCAACAGGTGATCAGTTTGATCATGATGCGGCACTTGGATTCATTAAGCTTTGGGGCTTACCAACGCAAGTCCATGAAACAGTTACAAAAGCGCAACAGAAAAAACCAGAATCAATGACAAAAACAACAGTCGATATAAAGGAAGCGGTCAAGCAATGAAACTATGGGGCGGACGATTCACAAAACCAACCAATGAATTAGTCGATGATTACACAGCATCCATTAGCTTCGATCAAAAGTTGGCGACGTATGATATTTTAGGGAGTCTCGCCCATGTGAATATGTTAGCCTCAGCTGGAATTATTGAAGCAGATGAACGTGACACGATTGTCGACGGCTTAAAAAAAGTCGAGGCATTAATCAAAACAAATAAAGACGTCTTAACAAAAGAAAATGAAGACATTCATATGAATGTAGAAAAGTTACTCATTGATGAGATTGGTCCGGTTGGAGGCAAACTTCATACCGGACGAAGCCGTAACGATCAAATTGCGTTAGATATGCGTCTTTACTTACGGGATCAAGTCGTATCATTAGTCGAATTACTAACGACACTACAAACGGCTTTATTAAATCAAGCAAAAGCGCACACGGATACGATCCTACCAGGCTATACGCACTTGCAGCGGGCGCAACCGGTGTTATTTGCCCATCATTTACTCAGTTATGTGTTTATGTTCCAGCGTGACGCTGAACGGTTGATGGATAGTTTTAAACGAATCAATAAATCACCGCTTGGTGCTGGTGCCCTTGCAAGCACGTCGTTTCCGATTGATCGTCACTTCGTGAAAGATGAACTAAACTTTTACGGGATTACAGAGAATAGTTTAGATTCAGTCAGTGATCGTGACTTCGTCGTTGAATTTTTATCGGATGCGTCACTTGTCATGATGCACTTATCACGCTTTTCAGAAGAACTTGTGCAGTGGTCGAGTCAAGAGTTTAACTTTATTGAGTTAGATGACGCTTTTTGTACTGGAAGTAGTATGATGCCACAAAAGAAAAATCCGGATGTGCCAGAGCTTGTCCGTGGTAAAACCGGACGTGTGTATGGTCACTTAATGGGGATTTTAACGACATTAAAAGGCTTGCCACTCGCCTATAATAAAGATATGCAGGAAGATAAAGAAGGTATGTTTGATACCGTCGAAACATTAATTGGTGCGTTAAGCTTATTTAGCCCAATGGTGGAAACAATGACGGTGAATAAAGAGGTAATGTATGACGCTGTCGCAAAAGATTATTCAAATGCGACCGACTTAGCGGATTATTTAGTCACGAAAGGTTTACCATTTAGAGAAGCACATGCGGTGGTTGGTGAAGCGGTGTTAAGTTGTATCGACAACCATAAATATTTACTTGATTTAACGCTAGCGGAATTCAAACAATTCTCTGAAGTCATTGAAGAAGATATTTTTGAGGTCTTAGATCCGATGGCGGTTGTTAATGCCAGAAAAGCGCACGGTGGAACGGCCAAAGAAAGTGTGGAATGGCAATTTGGTGAAGCGGAAAACTATCTGAGTGACACAACGGTTTGGTTAGAAAAGATGGCGGAACTTTTATCATAACAACAGACAAACTAGCTTCGGCTAGTTTTGTTTCGCCTATCAATGTATAATTATTAGTTAATGTGTATAATTATTAATAAAAGTAGCTGTCGAATGGCAGTTCCTGAATAGAGGATGAGCGTCGGAAGTTACATAAGAAAGGACGGGGATGAGAGATGCAGACGGCCTATTTAATTTTAAATACCGGTGATGTGCTAGAGGGAACATTTTTAACTGAAGCGACAACAATTGAAGGAGAAGTGGTATTCAATACGTCAATGATTGGTTATCAAGAAGTAATGACCGACCCATCGTATGAGGGACAACTCGTGACAATGACGTACCCATTGATCGGAAATTACGGATGTAATGTAGACGTAAAAGAAAGTGACAGTTTTGGCGCAAAGGCGCTTATCGTTCAAACGGTCAGTCATCATCCAGACCACCCAACATCTACCCATACACTAAAACAACTCGCTGAAAAAACAAAGGTGCCGATTATTTATGGCGTTGATACGCGTCATTTAACCAAAATCATTCGTACCCATCCGAATGTTTTCGGCAAAATTTCAACGGACCCACAGGAAAAAGTGACGATGACCAAGATTGACCCAGATGTCGTAAAAAAAGTGTCAGTGAAAGACGTGCAGCACGATCACAGCTTTAGCGATAGTCACGCCCATATCGCCGTTATCGATTTTGGACAAAAGAAATCGATTGTTAATGCCTTAACCGCTGCGGGAGCGAATGTTTCGATCTGTCCATATCACACGACAAAAACTGAGCTTGATCAGTTAAGCGTTGATGGGGTTGTCTTTTCAAATGGACCGGGTGATCCCGTTGATTGCCTCAGTCTAATTCCCACTGTCCGCAGCATCGCCGATCACTACCCGAGTTTTGGTATTTGTCTTGGCCATCAACTGTTGGCACTTAGTTACGGGATGCAAACGAAGAAGTTAGTATACGGTCACCGCGGTGGCAATCATGCGGTGAAATCAAGCATCACAGGTAAAGTTTATATGACGTCTCAAAATCATGGCTACGTCGTCTGTGAGGATGCTGTTACGGATGAATTTGATATTCTCTTTACGAATGTGAACGATCAATCGATTGAAGGACTGCAACATAAAACAAAACCGATCACATCGGTTCAATTTCATCCAGAAGCTCATCCAGGACCAATGGACACGATGCATTTGATTGAACAGTTTGTTAGGGATGTGACGAAGAAGGGGGCGGTTGTCCATGCCTAAACTTGATACGATTAAAAAAGTCCTCGTTATCGGATCAGGTCCCATCGTGATTGGTCAAGCAGCTGAATTTGATTATGCCGGCACTCAAGCTTGTCTTGCCTTAAAAGAAGAAGGCATTGAGGTTGTGTTAGTCAATAATAATCCAGCAACGATTATGACTGATGAAAATATTGCGGATCATATTTATATGGAACCACTTACCGTTGAAAGTTTAACCGAGATTATTAAAATAGAGCAGCCTGATGGCCTCCTCCCGACACTCGGTGGACAGACAGGTTTAAACTTAGCGGCGAAACTCACCGAGCATGGTGTATTAAAAGACTATAACGTGACGTTACTTGGCACGCCACTTGAGACGATTGAACGCGGGGAAGACCGGGAACAGTTTAAAGCGATGATGGAAGACTTACATGAGCCTGTCGCTATGAGTCAGACGGTCGAAAATATTGAAGACGCCTGCCAGTTTGCGGACAAGATCGGTTATCCGGTTATTGTGAGACCCGCCTATACATTAGGCGGCGCGGGTGGTGGGATTGCCGACTCTAAAGCTGAGTTAATGACCATCGTTAAAAATGGCTTAAATCAAAGTCCGATTCACCAAGTCCTCATCGAACAATCGGTGAAGGGTTGGAAAGAGATTGAATATGAAGTGATGCGCGATGATAACGACACAGCGATTATTATTTGTAACATGGAAAATATCGATGCGGTTGGGGTACATACTGGTGACAGTATTGTTGTTGCCCCAAGTCAAACGTTGACTGATCATCAACACCAAATGCTAAGAGACTCATCACTCAAAGTGATTCGTGCTTTAGGCGTGATTGGTGGGTGTAACATTCAGTTTGCCTTAAATCCCCTCACCGATGATTATATTATTATTGAAGTGAATCCTCGTGTCAGTCGTTCTAGTGCGCTTGCATCAAAAGCGACAGGTTATCCGATTGCGCGCATCGCTGCGAAACTGAGTCTCGGTTATTACTTAGACGAAGTTCTTAATCCTATTACAGGAGATACGTATGCGAGCTTTGAACCGGCGATTGATTATGTGGCACTTAAATTACCACGGTTTGCGTTTGATAAATTTTATCAAGCGAATCGTCACTTAGGCACGCAAATGAAAGCGACAGGTGAAGTGATGTCACTTGGACGTAACTTCACGGCAGCTTTAACAAAGGCGATTCGGTCCATGGAAATTAATCAAATCGATTTCCACCGTCCTGCTTTAAGTGCTTGTACAGAGGCCGACTTGATTGAGGCATTAGAAAACCCAACCGATGAACGACTGTTTTATGTGATGGAAGCATTAAAACGCGGGATGAGTGTCGATGATCTACATCATCACACGCTGATTACCCGTTATTTCTTGCATGAGTTTAAAACGTTGATTGATTTTGAAGCTGAAATAAGCCAGTATACGCTTGAAACCGTACCAAAACCATTACTCACTCAAGCGAAAAAATATAGTCTCAGTGAAGTCACGCTAGCAAGGTTGCTAAACACCACAGTGAGAGATATAAATGACTATTTACGTGCGCACAATATCACGGCTAGTTATAAGATGGTCGATACATGTGCAGGGGAATTTGAAGCGAAAACGCCATACTTTTATAGTTCTTGGCTCGAGTATGATGAAGTGACACCGTTAAATAAGCAACAAAAAATTGTTGTCTTAGGTTCAGGTCCGATCCGAATCGGTCAAGGGGTTGAATTTGATTATTGTTCGGTACATGCGGCCTTTTCATTAAAGGACCAAGCAATTGAAGCCATTGTTGTGAACAACAATCCTGAAACAGTCAGTACCGATTATTCAACCGCCGATCATTTATACTTTGAGCCACTGACAGCGGAAGATGTTGAACAAATTGTCTTAAAGGAACAAGCCGACGGGGTGTTGATTCAATTTGGTGGCCAAACAGCGGTGAACTTAGCTGAAGACCTGAATGAGCGGGGAATTAAGCTCATCGGGACGGATATTAACAATATTGATGTCACCGAAGACCGAGAACAATTTTATCAGCTATTAGACGACTTAGCGATTCCACACATTCCAGGGACAACGGTTCTATCGTATGAAAAGGCAAAAGAAACAGCGGAAACCTTTGGATATCCCGTACTTCTTCGTCCGTCTTACGTGATTGGTGGACAAGGCATGGTTGTTTTAGACTCAGAACAAGCTTTAGATCACTATCTCAACCAGCTACTCCAGACGGAAACATCAAGTAAAGTCTTTCCGTTATTACTTGACCGATACATTGAGGGTAAAGAAGTCGAGATTGATGTCATTTGTGACGGGGAAGATATTGTGATTCCAGGTATTTTTGAACACGTTGAAAAAGCAGGCGTGCATTCAGGGGATAGTATGGCGATTTTCCCGGCGCCAAATCTTACGAATCAACAAGAAACCTTGATTGAAACGTATACAAAGAAACTGTCAAAAGCACTTGATTTAAAAGGTCTGATCAATATTCAGTTCGTCTTTAGTGAAGATGAAGAAACGCTCTACTGTCTAGAAGTTAATCCGCGAGCGTCACGAACGGTGCCAATTGCGAGTAAAGTCACAGGCATTGATATGGTTGATTTAGCCGTGAGAACGCAGTTAAATCAATCATTAAAAGAGCTTCATCCAACGTTAGGTCTGCAGGAAAAGCCAAACTTTTACGCGGTGAAGATGCCGATTTTCTCTCATACAAAACTGAGTGATGTTGACCCGTTACTTCAGCCGGAAATGCGCTCAACTGGAGAGGCAATAGGTCTTGGTGAAACGGTTGAAGCGGCACTTCAAAAAGCTTTTGGCTATAAAGAAAATCAATTTATGGCGATGAACGAAACAGATGGTATCTATCTAGGGTTACAAGATGTAGATGAAGCATTAATAAAACAGTTAGCTAAAGTGAACGGCCTCTGTTTTGCGAATGAAATAGTCAGTGATAAACTTATTCAATACGGATTAACGCGCGTTGTATCTGTAACTGAAGAAAAAGCTATTGAGTTACTAGATAAAGGGACGATTAAATTAGTGGCCGACCAACAAACAGCTACTATTCGCTTAAAAGCTTTACGTGAGGGTGTAATGGTCTTAAGTCGAAAAGAAACATTGCGTGCCTATCTCGATGCAAGAGTGGCGGCGCCTACTTTACCCAAAACAATTAACCGTTACCGAAAAATGATGCTAGAGGAGGCAAAAAGATGAGTGTGAAAGACCAATTAAAAGGAAGAAGTTGTTTAACGTTATTTGATTATACAACAGAAGAATTACGTTATATTTTAGATCTCGCCAAAGAAATCAAACAAAAACAAAAAAACAAGGAAGTGTATCATCCGCTAAAAGGCAAGGTGCTTGGAATGATTTTTGAAAAGTCATCGACACGAACACGTGTGTCATTTGAAACAGGAATTTATCAACTCGGTGGCACCGGACTTTTCCTTAGTTCAAAAGATTTACAACTCGGACGTGGGGAGCCAATCAGTGATACGGCGCAAGTTCTATCGGGATACTTAGATGGGATTATGATTCGTACGTTTAAACAATCCGATGTTGAAGCGCTCGCGCATTATGGTTCAATCCCTGTCATTAATGGTCTAACGGATGACTATCACCCGTGCCAAGTCCTTGCGGACTTACAAACGATTGAAGAAGTAAAAGGGCAATTAAAAGGTCTCACGCTCACTTATATTGGCGACGGTAATAATATGGCGCACTCACTTATGGTTGGTGCTGCTAAAATGGGGATGCACTTTAAAACAGCAGCTCCTGAAGGTTATTTACCCAATGAAGATATTGTTGAGAAAGCGAAAATGATTGCGGAAGAAAATGGTGTCACGATTACTGTGACAACGGATCCGAAAGAAGCGATGACGGGTAGTGACATTGTTTACACCGATGTCTGGGCTTCAATGGGGCAAGAAAGTGAACAACTGAAGCGTGAAGCTTTATTTAAAGATTATCAAGTGAACGAGGACCTCGTGTCTCACGCAAAAGATGACTATCTGTTTTTACATTGCTTGCCAGCTCATCGCGGCGAAGAAGTCACGACAGATGTTATCGATGGTAAACACTCTGTTATTTTCCAAGAAGCAGAAAATCGCCTCCATGCTCAAAAAGCCTTGATGGTGGCTTTAATGGCCGATTAATATAAGTAAACGAATGTAAACAGTAAAAGCACCCGTCGGTGCTTTTTTGTTTAACCTTTAAAACCATCAATTAATGTTTGAAGCGATTTGGCAAAGTTTAAAATATTCGCCCCTTCTTTATGAATGATGGCTGTCTCTTCTTTATGGCTAATCGCAATTTTTGCCATGCTTTCGGTATGTTGATGATTATTCTCCGCAATACGATCAAGTTCTCTTGAGACATTGGTCAGTTCATTAAACCGTTCAAATAGCGCAGACATATCATGTTCAATGACGTGAATAGCAGCCGTTGATTCTTTGATTGTGTTTAATAAACTATCAAAGGCATCGGTTGTCTGTTTCATCGTCTCAACGTGGCCTAAATGATGTTCCACGAGTAAATCACTGGTCGATACAGCTGAAGTGGTCATCTTTTTTGTTTTGGCCATGTGCTCAAACATATTAATGGTAATAGCTTTTGTTTCTTCTGCGAGTTTACTCACTTCTCGTGCGACAACTATAAAACCTTGACCTTCTTTACCGGCTCTGCTCGCTTCAATGGAAGCATTTAAAGCAAGTAATTTTGTTTGATCTGAAATGGCTTGAATCGCGCTCGTTAAACTATACGTATGATTGACTTGATCTAGCACGTCATGTAACTCTTGTTGCATCGAAGTTAATTCCGTTTTAAACTCGGCGAGTTGTTTGATTAAGTCATCTAATTCTTTTTTACCTGTTGAAGATGCGGTATTCATTGATTCTGTGAAGCGGAGTGTCTCACTTAAGTGATTTTTAGAAAGTTGTAAGCTAGACGTTGCAGCTGTGACAATCGCTTGAGTATGTTCCGAATAGGCTCTTGTCGCCTCGGCACTTTCTTCTACTGCCCTGGTTGTTTGTGTTAACGTTCAATCATGTGATCGGACTCTCTTTCCAAATGGTGGCCACTATTAGTTAGATCGTTGATGGATTGTTTGAGTTGAGAAATAATTGTGTCGAGTTCATCAACCATAAAGTTATAACTCTCAGTTAAACTTTTAATTTCTAGTGTATGTATTTTCTTTAAAATAAGCGGGCTAAAATCTCCGGTATGGATGCGTTCCATCCCTGCTTTTAGTTGTTTAAGTGGTTTCGTAATATTTTGAACAAAGAATACGGTGAAAATAATACCTAAAACCATCCCAACGATACTAATCATCACCGTTGTCGTGCGCATGGTAAGAATGGGGGCGAGGTAACTTGCTTCGGGTACAAGTAGTAAATAATCGGCCTCGATTTCCGGTAAATAACGCTTCGCAATTAAATAAGGCTCGTCATTAATAGTTTGTTCAAATACACCATCATCTTGGTTCGTAATAGCTGTGAGGACAGCATCTGACGGTGTAAGAGTTGCGTCTTGACTCGTTTTAAATGGCGTGAGCGCCCCGTTATCTAGACGATATTGAACTACCCCCACCTAACATTCTTACGAATGTTTGAGGAAGGGGATTCCTTAAGGACACCCTAAAGGGGACCCATGCTCGTTCAACTAAGCATAGGTTTTTCTACTCCCCAACCGCCGCAAACCTATTTTCTCAACATCTGTTAAAGCATATTGGGAAAATAGTGTGTCCCAGTAACACAACTTGCTTGGGTCGAATCGTTCTGTCTGGTAGAACATATGGGTTCTGACAAAAGACAGGGTACGCGTCATATACGCCCATTGCGTCCAATGGTGTAGACCTTGTTTCTGCTCTGGAACAAGTGAATACAACATCGGTGGGAGTTTTTCTTTAAAGCCTATTGCCCGACGGGCAATGACATAAGCGGCTGCCATGTGAATGGACACACCGAGTCGCTTCATATATTTCATCTTGCCAATTTGACTGGTATAAGCAGGGTTAACAACGTAGACAGCCACCCCCATTTTTTCAGCTCTTGATTTGATCGCTTGGATCATCTTTTGATAAGCAAACTGACTCATTCGACGATTCCCTTTTTTATGTCCATAGGGACGCGACACTTTGGACCGCGTCGTATCCAATTTTTCGATAGCGAGTGGTTTATGATGTTTAACGGCATAGTCAACGAGGGCAATAACCTCTGCTTCTATTATTTTCGTCGCCTGCCCACTGGTTTTACCCTCTAAGTTAAACGGAAGGGTAAAGGCATCCACACATTGACCTATGGCGTTGATATTGGCGACGGCGATATGATTCACATTCAAATCAACACCAATCATGCCGGTTGACGTTGAGGTATTCAGATAGGGTGTAGCAGGCACATCAATTAAGCATTTAACGATATAGTAGTCACCATGGTCCTCAAGCGACCATCCAATAGGCTTCCCGTACTTTTTCTTATCTTTCAGGTTCATTTGTGTCTGAATGGCATGGTTGACATGGTCTTGGCCATAGGGGAAAACAACGTCAGAGAGACTAATCACACATTGGTCAATCGCTTTGAAGGTAAGGGTATGCGTCTCTAGGTGATAATGAAAGACAAAGTTACCTGATTTAGCATCTTTCCGTCCTGAAATGGTCATCTTACCGTAACGCGCCGATACCCAATCTTTCTGCCAACGCTCAGGATGAGCGTGATACGTCTTTTGTGTTAACCGGCCACGGGCGAGTTTTTTACTCCCGAAACACACACCCGTCACTTTGTTTGCCAATTTAATCAACCGTTTTTCGTACCGGTCTTGCTTAAAGCTCAATTGGCCC
>NZ_BAXD01000044.1:0-17714 GCF_001310395.1 Halolactibacillus sp. JCM 19043 | reverse complement strand
TTGCTGTCTACGTTGTTAACCCCGCTTATACAAGTCAAATTGGTAAGATGAAATATATGAAGCGACTCGGTGTGTCCATTCACATGGCAGCCGCTTATGTCATTGCCCGTCGGGCGATGGGTTTTAAAGAAATACTCCCACCAATGTTGAATTCACTTGTTCCAGAGCAGAAACAAGGTCTACACCATTGGGCGCAATGGGCGTATATGACGCGTACCCTGTCTTTTGTTAGAACCCATGCGTTCTACCAGACGGAACGATTCGACCAAAGCAAGTTGTGTTCCTGGAACGCACTATTTCCCCGGCATGCTTTAACAGATGTTGAGAAAATAGGTTTGCGGCGGTTGGAAAGTAGAAAAACCTATGCTTAGTTGAATGAGCATGGGTCGCCTTTAGGTGTCCTTACGGAATCCCCTTCCTCTAACATTCGTTAGAATGTTAGGTGGGGGTAGTTCAATAGTGAGCGCGGTCAATTTAAAATCGATGGCATAATGGCTTTAGATAACAACTAAATCAGTATCACTTTTGAAAAAATCTGACACAGGTAATTATTCTACTAAAGCTAATACGAACATTTTAGAAACCATAATCACGCAAGTTATGCCTATACATCAGCCTGATCCGAAAAGTAGCATAACAACAAATAACATAAGCCAGGAGGTTTAAAAAGATGAAACAAACAGGGACCTATACTTTTTCTGTGGGAAAATGGGGGCAGGAAAATCAACTAAATCAAAACAAATAGCAATAGATAAACATGCCGTACTGTTATCTGAGGATGAATGGCTTTCTGCTCTTTATCCCAATCAAATCAACTCATTTGAAGACTTCCTGAAATTTTCGGCACAAATCAAACCCTTGGTGAGAAAGCACGTCCAAAATATATTAAGTGTCGGTACAAATGTCGTGATGGATTTTCCTGCTAACACTAAAAAGCAGCGTAAGTGGTTTTTAGATATGGTATTCGAAGTTAAGGGTAGTCATCAATTGATTTATCTGAATCTTACTAATGAGCAATGCTTATGTCAATTGGCACAAAGGCGTAACGAACAACCTGAAAGAGCAGATTTTGATACAGAAGCAATGTTTACTTATGTAACCAATTTTTTTGAATCACCAGAAGCATCAGAGGGAGTCAATATTTTAGAGCTTAACGGAAGAGAGTAATACAACATAAAAAAACTATATTATTATGAGAAAGATGAAAGGATGGTTTCGCTTGAATCTCAAATTAACCGGATTTAACGTCTTAACATTAGGCGTGATTGCTTTGATTAGTCCGTTTTATATCCTACTACAAAACTTTTCTTCACTGTTAGAATTATTGTTTTATGTAGTCCTTATTGTTTTTTACAGCTATACCATAAAACAAGCAAACATAGTTATTAATGAAACGGAGAAGAAACACGACATAGAACGCGCCGTCTCTTCGAAAATCTGTGTATGGGCAGCTGCCATATTTCTTATGTTTATTTTTTTGTCTAACTACGTGTTATAACGTCCAGCATGCTAAAATGATTGATCGAATCATTGAAATGAAAGACTAGTCACACGCATCGTTAAAAGTGCATTTTTAAAGTGAAAGCCCAGACTTAAGCAATAGGTCTGGGCTTCTACTTTTCATATTCACACGTATTTTTTAACCTCATAATGTAATTCCACAAACTTATTAAAGTTTCTAACTCCCTTTAATTCAAGGTCAACCGATACATCTTGCTTTTTAAACAAAGGAATACCCTTACCCAATAATGTTGGGGCAACAGTCACAATGATCTCATCTATTAGTTTTGCTTGCAAAAAGGATTGAACTAAGTCGCCACCACCAACTAGCCAAATATTTTTACCGTCTTTATTTTTCAGCTGATGCACGCAAGACTCTATGTCCTTGTTCATAAAGCTTACATTGTCCGTGTCTTCAACCATAGACCTGGTAAAGACATACGTCGCGTTTCCCTTGTAGGGAAACGCCTCTAAATCTTGGCGCATCACCCAATCGTACGTTTTCTTTCCCATCAATACGGTATCGACAGTGTCATAAAACTCGGAGAAACCATTATCACCTTCGCCTTCAACACGCTCAAGCCAATCGAGTGATTCCTTTTCCGTGGCAATATAACCATCTAGGCTGGACGCGATAAAAAGAATAACCTTGCGTTTTATTGGCATATTAACACCTCCTATTGTACAAATAAAACCAGCACGGATGACTCATCGGGGCATCCATGCTGGTTTTTGATGACTTATAATTTCTTCACAATGGAAGACTTTAAATAAATACTACCGAATTTATCCACTTTCCCGTCAATATCATGACCATTGTGTGGCTCATCTAAGATTCTGATCCCTTTCGCTTTTGTGCCGCGTTTAATCGTATCTTTACCTAACTTAACATCGGTAATAAGGGTGACATCATCCCCGGTTGAAAGGACATTACCGACTGCATCTTTAATTTCTTCTTCTTTTAGAGATTCATCGGTCCATACGTGACCACATTCTGGACAATTATAAGCCACGCCATCATCATAACCATACTCACTACCACAACTTGGACATTCGTGCATAATACCCCACCTATCTATTATTATAGCGTTATTATACACGTAATCAGGGGATTGGACAATGTCAGCACATAATCATCATTCTTGAATGAATGACTTGCATGATAATGCAGTGAGTCGTATAGTATAAGGAAAAGAAAAAATAAAAGGGGAGAAGCACCATGGATAAACACGTCGATGATGAGGTCCTTATTCAAATCATCAAAACCCAACACAGCATTCTTAATTTACTTAATCATACGTTAAATGATACCGTCACGCACCAACGATCACTACCGAAACAAGAACAAAATTCTGACCTGATTAACTTAGCCGAACAAACTCGCCTGGTTATCGCGAGAAAGCCAAAACTAAAAGCGGCCTACAAAAAGTTAACAAACGACCCCCGCTTTGACTTTGATGGTTATTTAGAATGATAGAAGAGCGTTCAGACAGATTCATTCAACCCGTTGAGGTCATCAACACGTTACCAATAACGACGATACACGAATTATACGACCTACAAACACAAAGCTATACGGTTGAAAAAGTGTTACTCAATATTGACACTTTCCCGCCACTACTTGAAACTTCTTGCGCCTTCGCACAAGCTGATGATGCGATACTTATGTGCATAGAAAAAGGGAGCATCCGTGGTTTTTTACAGTACGAAGTAGCAAAAGATCGGCTAATAATCAATAAACTCGTTGTTCATCCGGATTATTTTAGAACGGGCGTTGCTAGTGACTTACTTCAGGCACTTATTGACCTTAAAGGAGATAAGTCAATCCAAGTCGAAACAGCCCAAGAAAACACCCCAGCGATGACGCTATACCAAAAGCATGACTTGACAGACATCACACCATTAAAAGTCGCTGAAGGCCTTCAGCTTGTCAAACTCGTGATGACATGAAAATATACAGCTATCTATAAGGGAGATTACATAACGATGCAGGTACTTTTAGATTTATTTATAACCTTTGCGAAAATCGGGGCCATAACGTTTGGTGGCGGCTATGCGATGTTACCGATTTTACAACGCGAAGTCGTTGAAAAGAAACAATGGGCGACAAATGAAGATGTGATGGATTATTACGCCATCGGCCAAACGACGCCCGGCATAATTGCGATTAACACCGCTACCTTTATTGGTCAAAAAACAAAAGGCACTTTGGGAGGAGTTGCGGCAACACTTGGTGTCGTTTTCCCGTCGCTGATTATTATTAGTATCATCGCCTATTTCTTAAATGCAGTAAGCGATTCTGCGCTGTTAAGTTCAGCATTTAGTGGGATCAGAGTGAGTGTGTATATTTTGATTTTACAAGCTGTATTAAAATTATGGAAAAAGGCCGTAATTGATAAAGTAGGTCTGATCATCTTTACGATTGTCTTTTTACTCGCGGTGTTCACGTCTTATTCACCCGTCTATTTTGTCATCTTTGCCGGTGTTCTTGGTGTGGTTAGTTTCCGCTTCTTAAATAAGGCGGTGAAATAATGTTACTGACGTTATACATTGAATTTTTTAAAACCGGACTTTTCGCGGTAGGCGGTGGTCTCGCGACATTACCGTTTTTGTACGATTTATCTGATCGCTACGGCTGGTTTAGTTATGAACAGCTCGCTGACATGATAGCTGTTTCTGAATCAACACCTGGAGCGATTGGGGTCAATATGGCGACGTATGCAGGATTTTCTACCGCCGGTGTACCTGGAGCGATTATTGCTACACTTGGCCTTGTAAGCCCGTCCATTATCATCATAATTATTCTCGCCCATGTACTCGAGCGCTTTAAGCAATCCACACTCGTTCAAGGGGCGTTTTACGGCTTAAGACCCGCTTCAACCGCTCTGATTGCGGCCGCTGGTTTTAATTTTATGTATCATGATCTTATAAATACCTCGGTGTATAGTGGACTACAATCACTAATGGACGTCATTAACATCAAAGCGTTGATTTTCAGTGTAGTGTTATACGTCATCATGCAGCATCGTTTATTTAAACATTTACACCCGGTCGTCTTTATCGCCTTTAGTGCCATCATCGGCATTCTATTTTCATTCTAATATGATAGAAAAGAGCACTTATTCTTCATCCGGAATAAGTGCTCTATCTTTCCAAATATTCTTGGCCAATACTTTTTTGACTGAAACAATGGACCGAGTGAAAATTCGTCCCAAAGTCACTTTTACACATCTCTTTTTCAGGGAACAGTATACTATACTAAGCTTTTAAACAGAAAGGATGATCTTGATGATGAAACGGTTGTTTTTTATATTACTCGCAAGTCTTCTCATGTTGTTTGCTTGTAATAGCGAGGATACAACAGATGAAGGTCAACAGGGGACGGAAGACCCGCCAGTAGAAACACCAGATGACGACTCAGATGAGCCAGTAGACGATGGTGAGGATGACAGTGACCCATCAGATGAAGGGGAAGATGATCAAGGCGAGGATGACACCACGACGTTACCAGAGCTACCCGCAACAAAGACAGAAACGATGATGATTGAAGGTATGGAAGAGGAGATGACACTTAACCTCCTTCAAGATGAAGAGGCTGATTTCTCCGTCTATATTCCTGATGATATGCAAGGAGCATTTAACGATGGTGACTTAGATGTCTACACGAATTTCGGTGGCACTTTAAATGAAGATGCAAGGTTGTTTATCTACGAAGAAACGGAAGCAGATGTGCTAGTCACACTCGAAAGTAATGGCTTCACAACAGAAGCGGCAGATACGATGGCCTTTGACTTTACCGATACCGAACAAACGCTTGTAAAAGACGGTTTCAGTGGTCGGATTGGCAGTTTTACACATCAAGACGATGATTATACCATCGGTTATTACTATCCATCAGAATTTGGGGATGGCTTTAGTGCCCGCTTACCACTCATAGTGGATTCACTTGTGTGGCATGATTCATGATTTAAGGTAAACATTATAAAAAGAGGGGATGCTTTTATAAGCACATCCTCTTTTTTTCTTGTCTATCATTGTAAATAACAGTAATGTAAATTATAATTATAAAGAGGGATATTTTAGTCTTTCATTTGAAATATTTAAACCAATTTACCAAACATATACTGAAGGGATGAAGGTGATACTCTGTTGAAAAAGATAGATGCAATACATTTATTTCTACTTAATATTTTATAGAGGGAGAGAGATTATGGCATTCACTGAATCGATAGATCCTTTTTTAATGCAGTTATTTATTGTTCCACTAATCGTTATCGGCTTAGGTCTTTTAGCAGCTATTTTTACTAAAAAGGTATGGGTTGCCCCTTTGATCACATTGCTATTAAATCTTATCTATGAAACTTGGTATAGTAAGTATTATTATCCGGAGAGCGAACTTATTTTGACATCATGGAATATCATCTTTCCAGCGATGTCCTTGTTCATTGCTTGGGGACTTGTTTACACCTTAAAATTGAATCAACACACCAAAGACTCGTCTGACTATTAAGTAGGGGACGACGTTTTGCAGCCTGAATTAAAAATTATAACATCAGTTCGGTATAAATAGCTCAATCATTGATGATTGAATAATATTCTTCTTGGATATTTTGTAAATCTAATTTCCAATCACCATTAATTTTTTTTAAATCAAATGTCGTGACAGGTTTATAGTCATCACCATAATTAAATTCGACTTCTATAGATGCCTTTTCGTTTGATGAATTTACCGATTCTTCTAAGAAATCAAAGTCTATATAAGTTGGTGCATTTGTATCGATTGATTCTTCTTTAAGCGTTTGTAAAAATGCATCATCTAAATTTGTATCATCTACATAGTTAATAGCTTTTTCAAATGAATAGGGTCTTTGTTGAACTTCAGAAAGGTATGCCTCTAATGCCTGTTGCGGCATTGTGAAATTTCCTTTTTCTCGCATATTCCAAACAAAGACACTGATAAGTAAAAGGGTAAGCGATACGGCTAACATTAATAGTTTGTTTTTTCTCAATACATACATCTCCTTTTAGATTTTACATATTTGTGGTAAAACATGCCGTTTTTATTGTATTACATTTAGGTAAAGAATTAGAATGAATGTTTAAAATTTTTAGATTATTATAGTTATTCGATTAGAATATATACACGCACATGCTTAAACCAATCATTTAAAAAGGTTTATGACCTTCTTTATAAATAATAGTCATATCATTGATCCTGTCAAAAAACATATGACAGCCTTTGAAGCGGTCTATTACGTACCGAGAAGTGACACGCATGGTAATGTATCAAAAACGCAAAGGGGTAAATCAAGATGTTTATAAAAGAAACAATTAAAGTGGCCTTAAAAGGCAGAAGCATAGAATTGTTCATTTTTATTGCCAGTTTAATTATCCAGTTATATCTTGCGAATACGCAACTACATTATTGGTCATCGCTCACATCGATTGCCTTTATGTTGTTATGCTCCATATTGTTCCGATATATCATTGCTAATGAGCGTTTTTTTCATAATGACCACCCTAAATTAACCTATGATAATGTGGTCGATTACGTATTCAGTAAAAACATTTGTACCGTTGTCTTCGTTTTTACTACCTTTATGTTTGTCATTCAAATGACACGTTACTTTAATAACACTGGTTTTAATTTTCAAAACTATGACCACATCTTGGTTTATTGTTTAATGGTGTTAGGGTCAGAAAATCTACTCTATGGCATTTACCGCAGGCCGGTCCCTATCCATAATCGTGACGATAAAGAAGAGAAGTTGACAGATGAGATGATTGATTGGCAGACAATTAAAATCCAATTACCTTCGTTTGTTATGCTTGGTCTTTATTGCCTGGCTTTTTTCGTCTATGACTTTTCCCCTCATCTATTGACCGCGATGATGTATTATATTATAGGTGTGTTTATCTTTATCTATTCTCTGAGATCCGTTCACGTGTAACAGTACTTTATGAGCTGATTGCGTTTTAAACATTGGTCGTCACTTTTATTGCGTCAGACAGAATAGAGTTATTTTATGACACATTTAAGGAGGAAAACTATATGTCAGCTATCTTCATTTACGTTACTTTTGTCTTAGGCCTAGTTATGTTACTACTAGGATTTGCGACAAAGAAGCAGTGGTTGAAATTGCTATCAATTATTCCATTTTCCATATTTTTATATTCGCTTATCCGACTTCTTATATTTTTATTTCTTTAACGCAGGTAAGCAATTTTCCCGAAATTCTCTTCAATACTGTCTTTAACTGTATGTGTAATTTAAAATGAACCACTTTAGCCGAAAATAACCCTAAAAATCCGTTCAAGAGTATGACACCACGTAAATGTGTAGAAGTTTAAGCAATCCTCTTCATATTTATTTTTTAGCATCTACTTATTTTAGTGTGAGAAGAAAGAGCTCTTTACACTTCAATACAATCATATCCAAATTATTCATTCACTTGTTTCTTTTTATATTGATCAATCACACCATAGATCACAACACCTAACATACTTGAGATAAAGATAAGCCTATTACCAATTGACATATCTCCGAATATAATCAAAACGACCTGCGCTAGACCATAAAAAAGTTGGGCATAAAGCAAGCGCCTAACAGAAGCGGGCTCACCAAGGTCGGTGACACTTTCCTTGTCTTTATCTATCAGAATATAGATGAAATAGACGAGTAAACTGATGTAATAGAAAAGGGCGAGTGGTTCAATGGCTAATCGATTAATGTCAAGATTAAGTGGCGTTAATAGACTGATGACGACAGTCATAGCTGTAACCATCAATGCAAGATAAATATTTCTCTGTCCGTTTTTATTTAAACGGACATTAACCAACAACATCAAAATAACGAGCATCAGATAGACACTGCTTTTGGTTGTATAGGTTAGGTATCCCGAAAGTCCAATCACACTCAAGAAATCAATCACTGAAAGAGGCTTTCCGGTAATCTGATTGATTGCCCGCATTAGTAGAATCATCAGAAAGATCAGCTAAACTGATATGGAAGGGGAAGAGTAATTGTAGGATCATATAAATCCCTACCGCCACAAAAGCGGCGTACTCACGCCGACAATCAATTTCTCTGACTAATGCCCAGGAGACAAATAAACTTCCAGCTGCCACAGCACTTTGCGCTATATCTGTCGTTAATATGTAACAAATAATGCCATAGATGAGCGACAAACTTAAAATAATTTGATTCGTTCGATAAGTGAGACTCACTTTTCTTCCTAAGGTAAACATCACGGACCCACTCCTTTCGATTATTTATCTTCTATGCTCATGAATCCTTTTAACCAAAGAAAATAAAAGCGACGGATCTAGGTTGATTCGCCGCTTATGGTTTTACCTTTTAGCTTTAGTCACGTTCAACAAGCATAGAAATCCCAATACCCCCGCCAACACAAAGACCAGCAATACCGGTTTTTGCTTCACGTTTGGTTAATTCATGCAGCAAGGTGACTAAAATACGGGCACCACTTGCGCCAATCGGGTGGCCTAAAGCAATCGCGCCACCGTTGACGTTCACACGCTCAGAATCAATCCCTAAGTCTCTAACGACTGGAATACTTTGCGCGGCAAACGCTTCATTCAATTCAAATAAATCAACGGTGTTTAAATCAATGTTGCTTTCTCAGCTAACTTTTTCGTTGAGTAATAAGGCGTATAGCCCATGAATTGCGGATCCATTCCAATTTCAGCATCCGCTTTAATTTCAACTAAGTAAGGAATGCCTAAATCTTTTGCTTTTTGTTTACTCATTAAGACCAAGCTTGCGGCGCCGTCATTAATACCAGACGCATTACCTGCTGTCACCGTCCCGTTTTCTTTAAACGGCGTTTTTAGTTTGGTTAAATCGTCAAGCGTCACTTGTGGACGCGGGTACTCATCTTGTGTAACGTGCATCACTTCGCCAGCATCATTCTTCACAGGGACGGGGACAATTTCGTCATCAAACTGACCACTTGTTTGAGCATGTTTTGCTTTCATCTGTGAAGAGAGAGCAAACGCGTCTTGTTCTTCTCGGGTCACATGATATTTTTCGGCAACATTTTCAGCGGTAATGCCCATATGGACCGAACTAAAGGCATCGGTTAAACCGTCATGAATCATCACGTCGACCGGTTTCTTACCTTCGGTTGTTTTATCCCAGCGATACTGATGAATCAGATGGGGGGTCATACTCATATTTTCTGTTCCACCGACGACAACGATATCCGCTTCGCCGAGTTGAATTTGTTGCTTACCTAAAATCACAGACTTTAAACCTGACCCGCATACTTCGTTAATCGTCATCGCGGGAACTTCATAGGGAATACCCGCATCAATCGCGATTTGCCGGGCAACGTTTTGACCCGTTCCTGCTTGTAAGACGTTACCAAAAATCACGGTATCGACTGATCAGGCGTTAAAGTAGCGCGTGTTAACGCTTCTTTTACCGTAATGGTACCAAGTGTACGTGCTGATGTATCTTTAAAGCTGCCACCGAACTTACCAATCGGGGTTCTAACGGCACTGACAATGACGACGTCATTCATCAATCATCACTTCCTTATTAATAATTTAGTCATACTAAATGACAAACTAAAGAGGAATTTGCTATAGTAGGACTACATTAGTATAACAAATTGTGAAATTAATCTACATGATTTTGATCAAAAAATGTTATAGTAGGTATTGGGGATTGGTGTTAAACAAGACACCACAAGATGAAAAACAACGAATAGAGAAGAAAAGAGGGTGTAAAACATATGAATATAGGGATTGATAAAATTGGTTTCTTTGCCCCACATCTGTATGTGGAAACAAAGGACTTAGCTGTTAAACGCGGGGTAGAACCAGAAAAATTCACGATTGGCATTGGCCAAGAAAAAATGGCCGTCGCACCAACTTCTCAAGATGCGGTGACACTTGCAGCCAATGCTGCTTTGTCTATCTTAACTGAGGAAGATAAACAAGCGATTGATTACGTTATTTTCGCGACAGAATCAGGTGTCGATCACTCAAAAGCGGCATCCACATACATTCATAACTTATTAGGATTACCATCTTATACACGCGCCGTAGAAATGAAACAAGCCTGCTACAGCGCTACGGCAGGACTCCAAGCCGCACGCGGACATATTGCACTAAACCCAGACAGTAAAGTGCTCGTTCTTGCCAGTGATATTTCTCGTTACGGATTAAACACCGCCGGTGAAATCACACAAGGTGCCGGGGCTGTTGCCTTTGTTGTCGCAAAAGAGCCGAAGATTCTTTCGATCGAACCAACGAGTGTCTATAAGACAGAAGAAGCGATGGACTTTTGGCGTCCGCTGTATTCTGAGACCGCTTTTGTCCAAGGGAAATTCTCAGTGGATCAATATATTAACTTCTTCTTAGATTTATTAGAGCGTTATAACGAGAAAACTAACCGCTCATTAAAAGACTTTGATGCGTTACTGTTCCACTTACCGTATACAAAAATGGGCTTAAAAGCACTCAGAAAGTCTGTTGAAGCGGCAGAGTTAGAAGACCAAGAACGGTTACTCAATGGTTTTGACATTAGTAAATATTATAACGCGATTGTCGGAAATATTTACACAGGCTCACTGTACTTATCGCTCGTATCCCTCCTTGAAAATAGTCAAACACTAGAAGCGGGTGACCGAATTGGTCTCTTTAGCTATGGATCAGGTTCTGTAGGGGAGTTCTTTACCGGTGTTTTAGTACCTGGTTATGAACAATACTTAAATACTGACCATCATACAGCCATGTTAAAGAACCGTACGGCACTTACCGTTGAAGAATATGAACAAATTTTTGAAGAAAAGCTCCCAGTCGGTGAGAAAGATTATACGGTTGATACAACGAAAGATCCCGCACCTTTTGTCTTTACAGGTGTGACGGAACACATGCGTCAATATAAACGTCAAGCGTAATATTTAAAGTCCAGAGGTGAGTCCTCTGATTTTTGCCTTTCAAGGTGACGGTATTCGAAACATTAACCATCATGATTAATGTTTCCGTGTTGATTGTCGCAGACACTGCCTTAAACAACGCAAAAAAATAATCCGCCTATGAGTTGAGGTCTCGGCGGATTATTCCATCGCAGTACTGTCCCCCCTTGAAGGGAGTAAGTCTATAAGGCTGTTAGTGTTGACGCACTAGTAGCTTTTTTACATTGTACAAATAAGTACAATTTATACATAGTATTGCGTTCTATAACGAAATGATATCTAACGTTTAAAACAAAAGCAAATAGTTTTGTGTGTAAACTTGTCGCTTAAAAAGTCAACCATCGGTCTTCTTTGAAAAATCGGATAAATAGACATTTTATGTTATAAAAGGAAAGAGACTCATGTATAATGGGGGTAACATCATGCGCACTTACATAAAAGCAAGAGAGAAACTGTGAAACAACGCTTTGCTATTGAAAGAATAAAACATGATAAAAGTGAGGTGAAACATGTGCAAACAAAGACGAAACAATCAATTGTTATGATTGTTACCATTACCTTAAGTTACATTGTATCAAGCGTCATCAAAGCGGTCTTAAACTTTGATTACACGCCGTTTCGTGATGGTCTTGGTATCAAGCTTTTGTTAGATTTCGGTTTATACGTCCTCGTTTTTACCGTAATTTATTATTTTACGTCTCGATTGCTATGTAAAAGAGGGTAGTAAATCAATGACACTAAAGTTTAAAAGACAGATTGGTTCATTTTCACCTATTAACATAAAATAGTCAGGAACATTATCGCTAAAGTAGCTGAAAATGAAACGGTTTACGTGAATATTCCGGAACAAGACACTTCATTAAAAGTTAGCCAATTTGGACTGAAAAGTAGGGAAGTGAAAGTAAACAACCATGGCACACTCGAAATAACGGCAACACGTTGGTATACAGTAAAAATAATTTCGGCTATACTTTTATTCATTTTAGGTGCTATAGAAAAATCGTTTATTTCACTCCTCAGCTATCGTTTGATTCTAATAATCATAGACATATTTGTTTTTCATAGTTTTAAGATCGATGTTATTGATCACTCTTAAATGAGTAGCTATGCTTTACCGTAAAATATTTAAATACATTTGAAAGTTTGGAGGTTAATCATGCAACATAAAATAGATCTATTGAGCGATGAAAACGCTAAAGATATTGCTGATAATTGGAAGTATCCAGACCCGTATTCATTTTATAATATGACAGAAGATCCTGAAGATTATGAAGAAATGACAACACCATCATTAAGAGCGGACAATTATTTTCAAGTGCTAAATGATAATGAACTGTTTGGCTTTTTCACTTTATCCTTGACTGAAAGTATTGTTGAAATAGGTATCGGAATTAAACCTGAGTACACAGGTAAAGGTCTTGGCGAAGAATTTATTAAAATCATAATCGAATTCATAAAAGATAATTACAATATCTCAACAATACGATTAGGTGTAGCAGAATTTAATACTAGAGCACAAAAAGTATACGATAGATTAGGTTTTTCAAAAACGAAGAAGTACTCTCAAAAGACTAATAACGCAGTATATACATTCATTGAAATGGAGCTCAGCCTATAAAGTTGCAGGAAGTGAGAGTAAATACAAATATTAAATAATAAATAGATATTAACTCTTAATCTTGGTGCGAGTGTCATCAATTTTATTAGGGATGATTATTTTTAGCTATATTATTACTGAAGACTATCGACTTGCAGGTAATATTTTTTTAATTTTTTTATTGATCATCAGCATTTTTTTTCTTGATAGTTTTAAAATTGACGTTGTGCGTGGTAATTCATGCGACTAGTTTTATTAAGCTTTAGTTAGGGAGGTTTTGGTACCGGAGAGCAATCTGGTTGGCGATCCAGAGCCATTACTTTCCTGAGGATTCAATGATCAGATATTACGGGGAAAGCTGACAATGAATCCATCCTAGGGAAGAAGGCAAACTAGGCAAAGTAGTCTTAATCCCTTAACAACCAATCAAAATCGCCCATCTTCTCATCATTTTACTGAGTAGATGGGCGATTTTATACGTTATCGATGCCGCTTACCTAATGTGACAGATTGGATGGGACTGATGTCTTTATTAATCAATTGTTTAATCGTTGCGTCACTCATGTTCTCTTTATTTAGATAGATGGTATGTGAGCCATGTAAGGACTCATTTGCTCCTAATAACTTTGGATCAATTTCAACAATATCAATCGCATGATTATGGATAAAAGGTTGATAGTTAATTACCGCATATCGCTTTGAAAAGTGTTTATTGGTCACCGTGAATTCAAGATCGATAATGACATGTTCATCAGTAACTTCAACATCATACGCACTCTCTTTAAGTGGCTCTTGATTTGTATACCAAAAACTCACTATAGCAAGTCCCGCAATTAAAACATTGATCAGTAACGTCTTAACCCGCTTTTTTTCTTTCATCATGACTGATTCCGATATTCTTCAAGTAAGGCTTCCGCTTGGGTTAAGTTCATTGGTTGCGATCGTCTTAACTTACGACTAATGACATCAATCTCAACCCCAACGCCCCTGCGGTCATTGCCAGAGATTTCGCTTGGAGCGCCATATGTCCGCGCTGAATCCCGTCTGTCACAAGCGCACGCAGAGCAGAGAAGTTTTGCGCAAGACCAACTGCACAAACAATACCCGCTAATGTCTTCGCATCAGGGTCACCTAAAATATGTTGAGTGAACTGTGCCCCTGGATGAATCGAAATCGAGCCGCCAACAGTACCAATCGCAAGTGGAATCGTGAGGGTTCCTACTAGGTAGCCATGTTCATCAACATAGTATTTCGATAACGATCGGTATTGACCCGACTGACTCGCATAGGCATGGATCCCAGCAGATGTTGCCCGGGTATCGTTACCGGTCGCAAGCACCGCAGCTTCTACCCCGTTCATGATCCCTTTGTTGTGGGTGACAGCCCGGTAAGGATCGACACTCGCAATTTGTGACGCTTCTACAATCCTGTCACGTACTTCGGTACCTTCTAAACCGCTACGTGACAGGAGGGAGGGGTCTAACCGAAATGACGCGGTCACAAGGGCTTCGGTCGCATAGTTTGATAAAATCCCCATTAAGGCAGTTCCACCGGTAATAATCTCGAGCGCATCTTTAATCGCTTCCGCCATCGTATTGACGATATTTGCCCCCATCGCTTCTTTTGTATCCACATATAAATGCACCACAAAAAATTCTGGTGTATGTTCTTCTGGATTACTTTCAATGATCCGTACGTCTATGTCTTTCACGCCACCGCCACGCTTCACAATCGATGGGTGAGCCGCATGAGCACGTTCCACTAAGTCATCATAATGTGCTAAGACTTTTTCTTTCATCGCTTCCGGGTCTTCGACATTCTTTAGAATGACCTGACCAATCATCCAACGTTTTTCTTGTGTTGTCGTAAATCCACCACCCGCACGCACCGTTTTAGCACCAAAACTTGCGGCCGCAATAACGGACGGTTCTTCTGTTGCCATCGGCACTAAATAGTCTTTGCTGTTAATTAAAAAGTTCATCCTAATCCTAAAGGCAATTGATAAGTACCTACGACATTTTCGACCATATGGTTACTGACACCTTCAGGAAGAGAGAAAGACTGTTTAAAGTTGCTGATATGCTCATGTTCAATAAATCCAGCACTCATTAAGCTTTCAATACGTTCATTAATCGATTTTTTATAAAATTTATCTAAAGGGGACGTCATAATATTACCTCCATTATGTAAGTTGTTAAATTTATAATCCAACTGGATTATAACACAATTATTCCACTATTATCGATGATCTTTTCGGTACTGTGACGGTGTCACATCATACACCTTACGAAATGTTTCGGTATAGTAGCTCAGTGAATTAAAACCTACACTATAAGCAATCTCTGTGACAGATAAATCATTTGTCAGCAACAGATCAAGACTCTTATATAGTCGGTAATGCTGCAGGTATTGAATTGGTGAACTGTGTAATTCTTCTCGAAAGATGTCACAGCTATGACTTCTTGAAATGTCTGCACTTTTTGAGATCAGATCAAGGTTTAGCTTATTTTGATAATTCAAGTGGATGTAAGTCAGCATCTGTTTTAATTGATCAATTGTTTTATTTGATCTGTCTGACTCTGCTTGAAGCGGCTCAACTAAGTCAATAAGAATAGACCACACGGATAACACAATCCGCATCATATCAAGTTCGACGGTCACAGATGTTTTATCTTTTAAACGATAGACTCGCATAATGAGTTGTAGCAATTGTGATTCTTTAACTTGTCCTGGCCTTAGGTGAACATAATCAGGCGCAGATTCATTTGTTACTTGTTCAATAACATCATATGTAAAAGGGAAGGAGGGACGTACCAATTCAGAATCAAAGATCATCGTCATATATGAGCACCTTGAACCCCCAGTTGAGGCTATGACATGCAGTCGCTCAGTATTGATAAATAAACCTTGACCTTTATTTAAGTGACACACAGCCCCATTTATATAGATAACCATCGCGCCATCCAGTATGTAGATAAATTCAACTTCTTGATGAAAATAACACGGTTGGTATGAATCTTTAGCGATTGACATGCTGTGGGATGATAACTGAAGGGGAAGTTGATAAAAGGTATGATTTATCTGTTCAAATCCATCAGCATTGACAGTTGATTTCAAGTTTTTTTGTTGCGTCATAAAGAACCTCCAAAATACGATTGTTATAGTAGTTACCGTGATGAGAGCATAATGTAGCTAGAAATATGTACAATAATGATAATAACATAAAGTAGCTAGTTATATGTAAATCAATTAAAAGCGTTCGTTTAGATGCTAATGGATTGATAAGATTAACTGGTATAAATACATAATCCACACACCAATAATAAAAGAATAGTGACAACACTGGCGAGAAAGTAGCCAAACAGTTATACGCATACTCATAAAGAAATGACCTTATCATTAATTCGGTTCAGCGGAAGGGAGCAGCGACTATTTAAAAATCAACAGCATGTTTATTTAATAAAACAATCTAGTTAACATAATATATATTATAGGAAGTTGTATTAAAAGAATAATCTCACATCTCATAAGTAAAGTATACTTGAGATAGTGAGACAAAATTAAAATTTTAAAGCTTTTTAAGACCTACAACAAAATCAGTTATATATATGAACTTTTAACTTCATCGCATACACATGCTGATCAGTCTTGTTTAATAAACACAAACATGTCATCTGATGAATGTTCTTTACTAAAACTAAAGTTTAAACCATTAAATCCTTTAATCTTTTCAACGTCATTTATCTGATTTTCAGCTAAAAATCTAACCATTTCACCACGCGCCATCTTGACTAATGTGCCTTTTTCTTTAACTTTATCATCTTTTAATTCACCAAATACACACGTAATAATTCGCGCTGATTCGTTATATTTCGTAATTGTTTGACTATATTCTTTAGAAGCTAAATTAATGATGGTATCTGTCTCACTAAACAACTGTTTTGCTAATTGATCAGACCAAAAATGATACACTGATTTATATGTATCGTCATGCAGTTTCGCTTGCATTTCAAGACGATATGGCTTCACACCATCAAATGGCCTTAAGATACCGTAAAAGCCTGACAGAATCCTTAAATGCTCTTGTAAGTAATCAAATTGTTGCTGCTCAAACACATCTGGCCCCATATGTTGATATTGAATACCTTCATACGATAAAATTGCGGGTGTCAAATTTGATTCTAAATCCATATGTTCAATTCGTTCATAATTTTCTGTCGATATTTTGTCACTAGCTTTCCAGATATTTTTCAACTCTTCATAACTAAGCGATTTTAAATACGTTAACAGCTCTTTCGTTTGATCTAAAAACTGCGGGTATTGTTCATATGTAAAGGCATCGGTATCTACTTTCATTTTCTTTGCTGGTGAAATAATTATTCGCATACTACTCCCCTTCCCTGTTTAATTCTTCTGTTTTTTAATAAATCATTCAATTCAACACAGCTCTAAAACTCGGTAACTCTTTGGTAACATTGTTACTCTGTTTCGGAATCATTCAATTCAACACAGCTCTAAAACAAACAACACACGTTTATCAGCATCATACCAGTTTCGGAATCATTCAAATCAACACAGCTCTAAAACAACAGAAAGTTGATAGGAAATCAAAGTTGTGTTTCGGAATCATTCAAATCAACACAGCTCTAAAACCACCGATACCGCTAGTAATC
>NZ_BAXD01000043.1:0-18096 GCF_001310395.1 Halolactibacillus sp. JCM 19043 | reverse complement strand
GATAGATGGAAATACAATACTTCTGGAATTATAGTTCATCATTTAGGAAAGTGCTGGGATGAATCTTTCGTACTTTTATTTCCGCTTAAAAATATACCTGGAAATTTAAGTAGATCTGATGTAGAGAGAGGTATAGGCAATTATCTTATAGATAAAGGAGTACCAATTCTTGATTTTTATTTTCACAACTATTAATTAAATATTAAATAGCCTAATCAAAAATCGGTATGTTGACTTGATAAAAATGATGATAAATCGATAAATATAAGCCTTTCGGGGTTTTTAGTGATAAATAATTTTGTTAGAAAAACGATGATTTTTTACTCTGCGGAAACTAGTCTAAGAGAGGCTTTTGACCCTGTACAGAGCGGATTAGATGTCACTGACCCCGTACAGAACAGATTAGATGTCAGAGTCCGTACAGAGCAGAATGGATGTTTTTGTGAATCAGTGGGGTTGAGAGAGTAGGTTGGATGTCGGAATAATTAAGTTGTGCAATAGGCTAATCAACATGACCGAAAATATTGTATTGTTAGTTAAGCTACGTGGTGGAATAATTATTATTGATTTTTGAGGAGAGTGAAAAATGATTGGATTAAAAAGGGGTACAGTAAAACTACTTAACCACGAAAAAGAATGGGAGCTTGAAGCTCAGAGAACAATTTTTCGCTTGCATAAGATTTTAGAAGCTGTCGCAAGAGATATTCAGCATGTGGGTAGTACATCTATACTCACAATAAAAGCCAAGCCGATAATTGATATAGCGGTTGCCGTAGATGATTTCAAGGATGTTCTTGCATTGGAAGCAGAATTAAATCATGATGGTTTTTATTATCAACCTAATGCTAATTCAGAAGACCAACTTCTCTTTGCCAGTGGTAGCTATTATGACGGCACAGGCGACCTGCAAACGCATTTCATTCATGTTGTTTTAGCTGATAGTATGGAATGGATAAACTACATCAATTTCAGAAATTATCTCAACAAGATGCCAACGGTCGCTAAAGCGTACGAGGATTTGAAAATATCACTTGCATCAGAGGCGCCTGTTGATAAAGGTAGAGAACAATATTTGAAGGGTAAGAACGATTTTATTGTTTATACTTTAAGAAAAGCCCTTATCAATTACTATCTTGGAAAAACAGTTAAAGTTAAAATTGATCGACCTATCGGTAGCACCCACCCCAACCAAGCCGATCTTATCTATCCTGTCAATTACGGATACATTCCAGATGTTTTAGGTGGAGATGGCGAGGAATTAGATGTTTATCTTCTTGGTGTAGATAACCCCGTAAAGGAATATACGGCTCGTGTTATCGGTATTGCTCATCGTCATAACGATGTAGAAGATAAACTTGTAGCTGCACCTGAAGGAATAAGGTTTACCCAAACGGAAATCGTAGAAGCCATACATTTTCAGGAACAATATTACGAGAGTGAAATAGAAACAATGCCACAACTAAATTTCATTTCTAAAGAACCGATCAATAAAGGTTGGTCGTGCGATAAAAAATACTGTGTTACAGCAGATGATGGTGTTAAATACCTTTTGAGGGTTACTCCCGAAGAAAAAAGTGCTAATCGTGCAGATATGTTTCGTATGCAGCAACAGGTAGCGGCTCTCGGTGTTTCTATGTGTAAACCAGTTGAGTTTGGAAAGTGTGATGAGGGTGTTTATAATGTCCAGACTTGGGTTGATGGCGAAGACGCTGAAGAAATCATTCCTCATCTTAAAAATACAGAACAGTATTCTTACGGACTTGAAGCTGGTAGAATACTTAAGGTCATCCATTCTATTCCTGCGCCAGAAAATCAACTGGATTGGGAACAACGATTTAATGAAAAAATAGATCGTAAAGTCAAGATGTATAACGAAAGTCCCATTAAATTTGATGGAGCAGAAGACATTATGGGTTATATAAAATCTAACCGTCATTTACTAGCGAACAGGCCACAATCTTACCAACATGGTGACTATCATATCGGTAATATGATGATTGAAGATAATAAGATAGTAATTATTGATTTCGATCGTTACGATTTTGGTGACCCATGGGAAGAATTTAATCGCATAGTATGGTGTGCTCAGGTCTCGCCTATATTTGCTTCTGGCATAATAGACGGTTATTTCGATAATCAAGTACCACTTGAATTTTGGAAATTACTTGCACTATACATAAGCAGCGATATGCTTTCATCTATACCATGGGCTATTCCGTTTGGAGAAAGTGAAGTAAATACAATGCTTAATCAGGCAAAGGATGTGCTGAGTTGGTATAACAATATGCAGAATCCTATTCCAACTTGGTATACCAAATAAAGAACCAAGATGAAAATAAGTTTGTGAGTTAAATTTAACTTGATTTTGAGTAGGTGAGCTATGACGTACAATCCAAGAGTACATTTCATACCTGCAAAACCAGCTAAACGAGGGAAGTGGGTTGGTATTTATTGTCGTGCAAGTACAAATGACATGAAACAATTAAATAGCCTATCTGCTCAGGTGTCTGCGCTCACTAGATTGGTAGCCTCTAATTCTCAGTGGCTACTAGTCGATCTCTACATGGATATTGTATCTAGTAAAGCGGGCACATCTAGAAGAGGATACAATCAAATGTTAGAAGATTGTCAATCACATAAGTTAGAAATGAACATCACTAAAAGTATAAGCAGATTTGGCAGAGATACAGTTGAAACGTTAGAGGCATTACAACTAATAAAAGATTCTGGTGTTAGAGTCATTTTTGAACAGGGGAATCTTGACACAGCAGATACCAACAGTGAACTTATGATTTCCCTTGTAGAGTCTTTTGCTCAAGCTGAAAATGAATCAAGAAGTGATAATATCAAATGGGGACTTAAGCAAAAAGCCTCTAGTGGCACATCAAAGCTATTTTCGGAAGTGCTATGGTTATGACCATGGTGAGGATGATAAGTTTATTATCAACGAAGATGAGGTGGTAAACGTTCGAAAGGTTTTTAAGTGGTATCTGGGTGATAAAAGTATTCTTGGCATTATGAAGCAATTAGATAATCATGGAATTAAATCATTTACAGGAAAATACAAATAACCTAAGTGTACGATTGATGGCTTATTGAGTAATGAAAAATATATTGGTAACGTGAGATTGTTTGATTCAGAAAAGAGAGATGTTCAATACTTATCTGAAGATAATCATCCTGCAATTATTTCAAAGGAAACATTTCAAGCAGTGCAAACAGAGAAAAGGAAACGCAGCAATGTGAATAAGAGCAAGGGTGGAATACAAAGGAAAGACAAAAAGTATAGTTCGAAGAAATACACTAACTAGGAAAGTGTATCTCGATAAGATGTTATTGCCAGCCAACCTGTTGAAACAAGGCTTGTTCAAGGATTTTCAGAAAGTGTAGAATAGACTAACTATTACACGTCGAGATGCTCTGTCTTTTAGAAAGAATATAGTGAATATTAACCCTGGAAATGCACTATTGGTGCTGTTTCCAGGGTTTCTTTCGTTGATTGTCAATTGGTGAATCATTTTTAAATATTTATGAACTTATGGTAGAGCTATTTTTTGTTTAAAAATGTAGAAGCTGAAGGATCTAAGAGGTGAAGAATAATTAATGGAGGGTGTTTAATATCTTTAATGAAACAAGAAGGTCATTATTCTTCACGCTTGATTGCATTCCCAAGTGTTATCAATCAATGCCGCTATAAAAATTTGACAACTCCTGTATCTTGCAATACAATATAGTTGTATATTGTATTGCAAGATACAGAGGGAGGTTTTATGTTGATTCCATCACAGATGTTAAAAGGCATATTAGAAGGGTGCATATTAGAAATCATTCAAAAACGGGAGACGTATGCTTATGAAATCGCGAAACAGTTAGAGGAGTATGGATTCGGATCCATATCTGAAGGAACCATTTATCCAATTATTCTAAGGTTGCAAAAGAATGAACTTTTAAAGGGTACTTTAAAAGATTCTAATAGTGGACCAAAACGTAAATATTATCGTTTAACGGTCAAAGGGGTTGATAATCTGAATCAGTTTAAAGACAATTGGCAGGAGATGAGTCTTGCAGTTAATCAACTGTTAGGAGGCGAAGACAATGAATAAATTAACAAAGGAATTGTTAAAGAAAAACAATACGAGAGAGAAAGCCATTTTTAAGAGCAATAATGACATCTATACAAATATGATTGTGTATTTACGAGGGTCTGATTTAACAGAGTACGATCAAGAAGTTGTGAGAGCTGATATTATTGAATTAATCTTAGATGGTCAACAGCGAGGCGATGATATTCAGAAGGTAATGGGTGGACAATATAAAGAAATTTGTGATGAGATCATTGAGGTTATGCCGAAAAAGACAAAAAAAGAAGTGACTCTGGAGTATGTGGTTATTTCTTTAAATGCGTTATGGATTTTAGGAGTTATTGCATTAGTGAAAAACTTGATAACTAACGTCATCTCAGAAGAAAATCAGATGGTATTTGTTTTAACATTAGGTGATATGATCAATGTAGCCGTCATTATATTTGTTGCGAATATAATAATATGGTACGTTACCCAAACAGCATTTGAAGCAAGAGCTGATAAAAAAATATTGACGTATCTAAAAATATGGTTGATTGCTACTGTCATTTTGGGTGCAATTATATTTAACAGCATTTACATTGATACGGTTGTGGTGAGTATTTCTTTATGGCTGATAGCAGTAATCCTTTTACTTATTTTTATCACAGGGAAAATGATAAGTGGAAAAGTGTCATAACAGACTGACTAGTTAATGTAACTAATCAATTTATCAGTAAACTGTTAGCGCCGCGAGGTTCGAATGTTTTTAAAAATTGACCTGCCAAGAGTCATTGGTATCTCAACACAAAACTATACAATTTTTTGAGGTGTGCCATCGGGACTATTGCTTCATAGTAGTTTAAATTCATACATTAACACTGCTAGCTTATTGTCACCCGACTATCTCTCTGCTCGCATGCAATCGAGCCCGGCAACCAGATGATGAAAATATCTGGCTCTTCCACATAGGTTAGCACGACCGCCTGTCAAAATAAAGTGCGCGTTCCTTTATGATGCGGAGTGAACGTTCGATACCTAAGGTATCTAATGCTTAATCAAAACTTTTGTTTTTGAATTCACTACCTCTATCGGTGTGGAATAATTTAAGTCGAATTAGATTTGTTCTTACTGAACGGGAGGCGCGAGTGAAAAGTTCTGCGGTCTTGTTTGAATCAGAACTATGACTGATCAGTCACTTGTTGTTATAGTTTCAAATCTACCACTCCAGATTTTCCTCCTAATGATGCATCATTAGCGTTATTTTCGGCTAAAGTGGTTCACTTTTGAAGTAATATCCTGGTTCACTTTTAAGATAACACATACATCTTAAAAAGGTATTTAAATGTTTTTTCGAAATAGTAGTATCTAATATGAGCAAAATCTTCTGTCTCGATAAATATACAGTGAGCGTTAAAATCATGAAGAAAGATACTTTTATTATACCGTTATCGGAACAAAGTTTATATTATTCCGATAACGGTATATAATATTTACGAGGTGATATCGATGAAGTATATGAGTACAAAGGAAGTAAGTGAAAAATGGGGAATAAGTGACCGTAGAATTCGAGTGCTTTGTAAGGAGGGGCGTATAGAAGGAGCATTAAAGATTGGACGAAATTGGTCTATACCTTTAGATGCTGTTAAGCCTGTGGATGCCAGAGTAGGAAATAAGAAAAACTACTCAGGATTAGAATTTGACTTTAGTTATATTGATTCGCTAAAAGCGTCTATTGATCAACATCGACCATTTTCAAAAGGATTAGCCAATTCGCTTCATGAAAAATTAATTGTTGAATGGACATATAACAGTAATGCAATAGAAGGTAATACCTTAACATTGTCAGAGACAAAAGTTGTTCTTGAGGGAATTACCATTGGTGGGAAAAGCATGGTTGAACATTTAGAAACAATTAATCATCGTGAAGCCATTCTTTTTGTGGAAGATTTAATTACTAATAAAGAATCTCTTTCTGAATGGAATATCAAGAATATCCATGCCTTGATACTTAAAGAAATAGATAATACGAATGCTGGAAAGTATCGGAGTGAAAATGTTGTAATAAGCGGTGCAAAGCACATACCACCTAAGTATTATGAGATTAGAGATTTAATGCAAAAGCTTATGGGGGAATATCAAAATGAATGGAATGATTATCATCCAGTTGTAAGAGCAACACTGTTGCATGGTGAATTTGTGAAAGCACACCCCTTCATAGATGGAAATGGAAGAACTTCAAGACTGCTTTTAAACTTTGAACTTATGAAGAATGGATACCCTCCAATCATAATAAAGAATGAGCAGCGGGTGAGATACTATGATGTTCTTGATCTGGCACATACAACCATGAATTATGAGCTATTCATAGAGCTGGTATCAGAATTAGTTATAGAGTCAGAAAAACTTTGGTTATCCGTATTGGACTAAAAGTCCTCCTAGTATAAAGGCTAAAATTTTCGCTAATAACTATCATCATGCTACCAAAACACATGTTGAGTGCATGGTAAAATTAGAGAGACGATAAAAAAATATCAGGAATACTAAACCTTCGCAGTATAATAATGCACGGAAGGTGTAACATGTTTTATTTGAAAGACCAAAAACTATTGAACAACTACGGTTGTATAATATTTGGTGTTGGTGAAGTGATTTTAAGTGAGACAGAGATTACTCACCAACACTTTTTTTCTGGTAAGTATAAAATCGATATTTATGCTATGGATTAAAGTTTTTTTCAAATATACTTATATGGAGTGCAATATAAGTATATTTGTTACAGGAGGTGATAGTTATGAATAACCTTGAAAAAATCGAAGAACTGGTTAAACAGCAAAATGGTATGATTTTGAGCGCTGATCTTGATAAATATAGTATCCCGCGAAAATACCTTCAATTATTAATTGCTGAAGGTAGATTAGAAAGATGGGATCGTGGTGTATATGTAGCTGTTGATGCTATTGAAGATGAAATGTTTGCTATGCAGAAAAAGTATTCGAAGTTAATTTACTCCCATGAGACAGTACTTTTTTTGCACGGTCTATCAAACCGCACAGCATTTGAATATTCGGCTACTGTACCTAGTGGGTATAAGGTTGTTTCAAATGTTGCAGATAGATTTAAAATTTACTATATAAAAAAGGAATTACACGAATTTGGCGTTATATCACTTAAAAGTTCATTCGGTAACCAGATTAGTGTATATAACATTGAAAGGACAATTTGTGACATCATTAAAAGTCGAAGCAGAGTAGATATTCAAATCCTGAATGAGGCATTGAAACGGTACGTAAAAATAAAAACTTCGGATTATTCGTTATTAATGGATTATGCAAAAAAACTCAACATAGAAACGATACTTAAAAAATATTTGGAGGTGATACTGTGAGCGGAAAAGCGCTGAGCTTAAAAGAGAAAATAAGAAATCAAGCCAGGGAAAAAGATATGTCCGTTCAGATAGTGCTTCAAAACTATATGTTTGAACGTTTTCTCGAGCGTCTTTCCAAGTCGGCTTATAAGGATAAGTTTATTTTAAAAGGAGGTATGCCCATTTATGAGTGAAGCCGCTGAAAAAGTGACTAAAAATTTGAATTTGAAAATCCGGAAAATTCTTTCTCCCACTTTCGTAGGTGAAAACATTGATAATAAGCATAGTTTCCACCACTTTACTAGCTAAAATTAACTCTTTTTTGGGAATGAGTTTTTATAGGATTTTCATTTTCGGGAAAACCGGACTTTTTCAGTGGCCTCTTCATTAGTTCGCCCTTTCTTTTTTAACGGAATGAATGGCTATATTATTTGTCTTAAGCAATGTTTGAAAGAGTCAACTATTCATTACTGCGGGTAGACTGTATAAGTGAACGATAGCTGAGGGTGACGGGACTTTCATATGAATTTATCGACAGGCTACCTGTGATAGGCATACACAAATAATAAGTAAGGCAGGTGTTAAACGTTTTGGAATTTATATTTGAGTTAATTATAGATTTTTTATCTGACGTTATATTTGATGGTAGTCAGGAATATGCGTTGACATCAAGAAAAGGAGCAAAACTCGTTCGATTTATAATTTTTGCTTTTCTAGCTGGGATGAGTGGCTTGTTTATTGTTTTGGGTTTCATTATGCGAGAGGAGAAAGTAATGATGTATGTTTTTTATATGGTATCGTTATTTTTTGCCGCGATGTATGTCCGTTTTTCACTTGAATTAAAAAAGAGGGGCCACCATTAATCAATCATCGCCACTTAAAATCTAATATTGAAGTGGCGACTTGCATAAGCCTTCATGATCTACATGTTTTTTAGCAACTGTTTATTAAAAGAAGTTATGCTGTAACCATATATAGTATTGGATAGACTTTATCCGTTTTTTACATACATGAATACGTGTTTCAAAATGAACTACATCGGCACTAAAGTACCGAGTTTCTAGGAACACTCAGAACTTGATATCTGCTATTTCAAGCAAATATCAGCGGTTTAAGCTATTGACTAAGGCTCATTCCAAGCCCGATATTTTTTATGTTTTTGCTGGCGTTAATGTCTCTGTCATGTTGCGTATGACATGTTGGACACGTAAAGTGTCTGACACTTAAAGGTTTCTTGCCTGTCTCTACCCCACATGACGAACAAACTTGCGATGTTTTATACGGATTGACGATAATAAGTTCTTTCCCGTACGTCAAGCATTTATATGCCAACATATTTCTGAACATTCTCCACGATTGGGAAGCGATGCTTTGTGCCAAGTTATGATTTTTTATCATATTGGATGTTTTCAGCTCTTCAATACAAATAACATCATATGTTTCTACTAACTCGGTCGTTACCTTATGGAGATAATCTTTACGGGTATCCTTCATTTTTTGGTGCAGTTTAGCTACTTGGATTCTAGCTTTTTGATAATTCTTTGCATATCTTAGGTCTTTACCATCTTTTTTAGCTTGGATACGCCGTCTAGCTAACCGTTTTTCCCAATAGTGAAGCTGTTTCTTATATTTTCTATGCAAATATAAAGAAGGGTATTTTACTCCGTCAGATGTAATGGCTAAGTCAGTCAATCCTAAATCTATGCCAACGGCTTTTTCTGTCTTAGGTAAAGCTTGGTTTTCGATTTCTACTAAGACAGAAATATAATAGTTATTATTAGATTTACGGATAACCGTCACGGATGTGATGTTGTCATTATTTATGTCGTTCAAAGACATGCTACACTTGACCCAACCCAATTTGGGTAGTTTAATATACCTTTGGTTAGCATTAAATCGAATCGTGCGTTCAAGGGTTTTGTAGGCTTTCTTATAATGCTTACTTGATTTAAACCGTGGGTAGTTTGATTGTTTGTTAAAGAATCTGTCAAATGTTTCTCTGAGCGTTTTGACAGAATTTTGTAGTGCTTTGGCATCCACCTCTTTTAACCAAGGGTGTTCTTTTTTAAGTTGTGTGAGTAAAATACTTAGCGCGTTATACGATAAGAGTTTAGCATCAGGATTATTGTCGTATCTTGTGTTTAACATCGCCAACATCTGATTCCAAACAAATCTTGAATGCCCGAATGTTTGGTTTATAAGGCGTTGTTGCGCTCTATTGGGGTAAATCTTTCCTTCAATACCTTTGTACATATGTTCCCACCACCTTCCTCTATACATTATACCCTATGTGTATTAAGGTGTATATCAAGAACATTGATGAGAAGGGGCGTTTTTAAAAAAATGTTAATAAAAACAAGAACCAACGTATATGATTTCAACTTTCATTTAGTCTGGGTGACAAAATACCGAAAGCCTGTGTTTGAAACAGACCGTTTGCGCGAAGATATGAAAAATATTCTATGTACATTGGCACAAGATAATGATGTCGTCATTCAAAATGTCGACGTGTTACCCGACCACGTTCATTTAATGGTGTCGTTTCACCCTAAATATGCGCCGAGTAAAATTGTGCAAGCCTTAAAAGGTGGATCTGCAAGGATGTGGTTTAAAGCACATCCAGAAACAAAAGCAAGGTTATGGGGTGGACACTTATGGTCTGGGAGCTACTTCATGTCTACTTTAGGCAATGTATCAAAACATATCGTTAAAGACTATATCGACAATCAACTAACCGAATACAATGCGGGTCGCCCAAGACGCTGATTCACCACGTCACTAAAGTAACGTGTTCTCTTAGCTGACGACCTGTATAGAATTTTTAAAAAGGATGCAATTAATATGGAAGCCACTGAAAAAGTTTAAAAAGATTGGATATCTAATTTAATCATAGGCGTTCAGTCTTTTTCAAAAAATTAGAAGTATCAATAAAAGGAGGTGGCTAAAATGATTCTAAAACAAACAGAAATGATGTTAAGTCCGTACTCAGAAATTTATGCTATTGTTGTGCCTAAAAATAATTTTTCACAATAGCTCAATGAGCTGGTTGATTTCTCTTTTGTTTAAGATGAATTAAAGGATAAGTACTGACAAGCCATTGGTTAAAATGCTATTACTCTTATTCTTATGTTCAAGTATTTACTATTTAAAGACCATCTTCAATGTATCAGACGTTGATGTTGTTGAATTCACTAAATATGATATGTCGTTTAAATGTTTTCTCGGCATGGCTCCGGAGGAGCCAGTTATAGAAGTAAGTTCTTTAACCAAGCATCGTAAATTGCGACTAAAAATATCAATTTACTCGATTTACTGATCAATAAAAACGTGGAAATTGCGATTGAAACCGACGTTTTAAAAAGTCAACTGATTACTGTTGATGCCCTACATACAAAGGCACGTTACAATCAAAAATCACCTAAAGAAATATTAATGGAACGCTCTAAGAAATTACGTAAAGCTGTTTTTGCGATTGATGAGTCTTTACAATTCAAGCCTAAGAAAAATAATAAATGCTAGCTGCAAAAATTAATAAAATGTATTGACAAATGATAACGTTAACATTATTATAGTGATATTGAAAGATAAATTCAAAATATGTAATTTAGGTAGGTAATCAAAAGTGGCTAATATGAAAGACATTGCCCAAAAGGCAGGGGTATCGGTGATTACAGTTTCTAGGGCGATAAATAAACCTGATACTGTAAAGGATGAGACCAGAGAAAAAATATTTAAAATAATGAAAGAGATGGACTTTCACCCTAATCAGGCCGCTAAAGCGCTTGTCTCAAATAAGACTAGAACGATACACGTTATGATTCCAAGAGCGCTTGTTACATACGACCCCTATATAATGAGATTTATAGCAGGTGTTAGTGATGAGTTAAGTCAAGCATATTATTCGTTCTTAATAAGAAGAGATTGGGATTTCCCTTATAAATGTGATGGTGTAATTGTAATGGGATTGGACAAAGGTGAAGATTCATATCTTGTTGATAAATTAAATGTCCCATCAGTTCTTTTTGGACAAACAGATTTAAAGCTTGATTGGGTAGATGTAGATAATAAAAAAGGTGCTTATTTAATGACGAAACACCTCATAGATTATGGTCATGAAAAAATAGGCTTTATTGCTGTAGATGAAGATAAACGATTTGCTTCAGAACGACTTCAAGGATATTATGAAGCGTTACAAGATCATGACTTGATACCTAATGAACAATTTGTAAAATTCGCCATAAATGAAGAGAAATACGGTTATGAAAAAGGACTAGAATTACTAAAAAATACAGATATAACGGCAATATTCTGTTCAACGGATGTCTTGGCATTAGGTGCTATTCGTGCAGCGAGATCGTTACAAAAAAAAAGTACCAGAAGAAATATCAGTTGCAGGATTTGATGGGGTGTCAGTTGATGAAATGGCAGATCCACCACTAACGACAATTCGACAACCAGTTTATGATGTGGGTAGATTATTAGCAAAGAAGTTAATACGGCGAATAGATAATATAAACGCTACAGTTGTAAATGAATTAATTGAGCCAGATTTGATTATTCGTAAGTCTATAAAAAATAATAAATAATTTTTTTTAACATTCAATGTTAACGTTAACATTGTTGTTTGAAATGAAAGGAGTGATGCTTAAATACGCTTAACTTAAGGTTTGTATAAATTCCGAGAAAATGGAGGCTTAATGATGAAAAAATTATTAACAGTGTTTATGAGCGGACTTTTATTAATTATGGTAGTTGGATGCGGATCTGGAGAAACAAGTGGAGAAGGGTCAGGTAGTTCAGACTCGCAAGATACAGAAAATATATCACAAAACATTTCATTTTGGGTATATGAACCAGAGTCTTTAGACGGAAGGAACATGTTAACAGAATTAATAGGAGAATTTGAAGAAATTTCAGGTAATACAGTTGAAATTGAATTTATACCTAAAGATGATTTTAATACCAAATTAAATGGATCAATTGCCGTAGGGGAAAATCCAGATGTATCGTATTTAGATCAACCTTTACTACCAGGTTTTGTTGAAGATGGTGTTCTATTAAATTTAGAAGAATTTGCGGTTGGAGAAAATGGAATAGATAAGAGCGAGTATTATGAAGGTGCATTAGGAACGGCAACAGTTAATGAGGAATTGTATGGTTTGCCTTTAAATCAAACCACGGTTGCACTCTATTATAATAAAGATTTAATTCCTAATCCACCGGCAACGTTTGAAGAGTGGAAACAAATATCTGAAGAAGTTTATGAACCTAATAAAATTGCTGCTTTTGAAGGACTTGGTGGCGGTGGATGGGGCGCTTGGCTTTTACCTTCTATAATTCATAGTGCCGGTGGTTCAATGGTAAATGATAATGAGTCAGCTGCAACATTTGCATCGTCTGAAGCTATCGATGGCGTTGAACTTGTTCAAGATATTTTAGAGTTTTCTGATATGTCTGTTCGAGAAAGTAATAACGGTTTTGGGAATGGAATTGTAGCAACGAAAATATCTGGTCCTTGGGAAATTAATGGTTTAAAAACAAACTTCCCAGAATTGAATTTTGGAGTAGCACTAATTCCACATGCAGAAGGTCAAAGTTCATTCTCTAATATTGGTGGAGAAAATTTAGTTGTGTATGAAGATACAGAAGTTCCAGAAGGTGCATGGGAATTAATCAAGTTCCTATCAAATGATGAAAATTCTATTAAAATGGCTGATGTAACAGGTAACTTCCCTGTTCGAGTAGCAGCTGCAAAAGATCCTAGATTTGCCGAAGATGAATATTTGAGCGTATTTTTAAAGCAAATGGAAACAGCAGTGCCTAGACCGCGTTTATCAGAATGGCTAAAAATTAATGATGAGATTATCGGTGCAACTTTAGATGATATTTTTTACAGCGGTGATGATGTTAAAGATAGTTTAGAATCCGCACAAGAACAAGCGAATTCATTAATTAAGCAATAAAAAAATACTTGGGGAAAAGGAGAAACCCTTTTCCCCAATACATTAAAAGTAGGTGATAACAAATGAGTATAAAAGGAAATAAAAAAGAATCTATAAGTTCTAGAAATACTTCAAAAGAAATAACTGGATCCTCTTTCAGTGGTAATAAAAATAAGCGTCATTCTGGGTTGCTAAATAATCAAGTGAGTGCAGGATGGCTTTTTCTTTTACCGCTAATAATCTACTTCATTGTATTTCAACTTTTACCTATGGCGTTGTCATTTGGGATTAGTTTTACTGAATGGAATTTACGTTCAACTCCTACATGGGTAGGTTTTGATAATTATAAAAATTTATTGTTTGATGAAGTAATGTATCCCATGTTTTGGCCATCTCTTTGGATCACATTAAAATACATCGTATTTAGTGTTCCGGGTGCTTTAGCTATAAGCTTAATTCTAGCAGCTATGCTAAATGCAAACGTAAAAGGAGAAGGTTTTTTTAAAACGGCGTATTATATCCCAAATGTAACGGCAGGCGTAGCTGTTGCGGCAATGTGGGTATTTTTACTTGATCCACAAATTGGAATGGTAAATCAGCTTCTTTCAATTAACCACAGTTGGTTAGGCAGTGTAACTACGGCGCTTCCAACTTTAGCTGTCATGGCTATTTGGTCAACTTTAGGATATAATGTTTTAATTTTATTATCATCTATGAAAAGTATCCCGGATGAGTTGTATGAAGCAGCTACGATAGATGGGGCTAATGCTTGGCATAGGTTTGTGAAGATAACTCTTCCAATGATACAACCGACTATATTCTTTTTGATTGTCACAGGATTGATAGCAGCTTTTCAAGCGTTCGATCAAATGTATCTAATGACAGCTGGTGGACCAGCCGGCTCTACCACTACCTATTTATTAAGTTTGTACAATCATGCGTTTAGATATTATGAGATGGGGACAGCATCAGCAATGTCGTATATCCTTTTAGTCATTATTCTATTTATAACGTGGATCAACTTTAAATTTATCCCTCAAAAAGTGGATGACTAGAAAGTGAGGCAATTATGATAGTAAGAAAAATTGAACGATTACTGTTGTATTTATTTCTAAGTATTTTTGTTGTTATTTTGGTAGGGCCATTTATATGGTTAGTGTCTTCTTCCTTTAAAGAAAGTAAAGATATATTTGATACAACTTTTTCTTTATTACCAAGACATGAGGACGGTTCACTATATTTAACAGTCGACAATTATAAAAATGCTCTCGAATATCTTAATTTCGGGTTACTCTTTTTTAATACAATGATAGTAGCTGTTATTAATACAGTGGCAAATATATTCTTTAATTCTTTAGCGGGATACAGTTTTGCACGTCTTAATTTTAAAGGGAGAGATACAATATTTAAGTTAGTATTAACATCAATGATGGTGCCAGGAACTGTATTATTAGTACCTAATATGATTATTATCAATAAGTTAGGTCTTTATGACCATTTAGGAGCATTGGTTTTTCCATTTTTACTATCTGTCTATAATATTTTTCTTATGAGACAACATTTTTTAGGTTTGCCTAAGTCTTTAGAAGAATCAGCACTTATTGATGGAGCAAACTGGTTTACTATTTTCAGAAAGATAGCCATGCCTCTTGCTAAACCAATAATAGTAGTTCTAGGATTATTCACTTTTATGTGGAATTATAATAACTTCCTTTGGCCACTTGTTGTTATTACATCATCCAAGAATCACACTTTAGCATTAGGTCTCGGAGCAATATTAACTTCAGGAGGAGGAAGTGCAGAGAGATACCCAATTATGATAGCGGCGTCTGTCATTGTAGCACTGCCTTTAATCATTATATTCTTCATTTTCCAAAAGCAGATTATGAAGGGAATCAATGTAGGAGCTGAAAAAGGATAATATGAAACTTAAACCAAAATGGATGTTGCTAAGTAGTCTTTTTGTTGTTGTATTAATAATTATTTTAGTAATGACATCTGGTACTGATCAAACAAAAAAGTATCCAGTAACAAATAAAATACAAGATGAGGTTGGGGGAGAATTTTTGCAAACAACATTAGCATTACAAAATGTAGAAGGTGGAACTATTGCAGTTCAGAATGGAATTCCAGTTCCTTCATTTGATAGGCAAGAACGCCTATCCTATTCATTGAATGGAACTTGGAAAAAGAAACGTTTTGAAGCGGATCATGATTTTTCGATGCGTCCTAGAGATGCTAAATGGCTTGCAGAGATAGAGGAAAACTTACCTGAAAATATGTCAGATTGGGAAGAAATGTCTCTTCCTTTACCTGAGAATGAAATCCAAGGACTAGAAACAGCAAATTCTATGGAGACCTATGAAGATGGTGTATGGTATAGTCGCACCTTTAAATTAGATAAAGATTGGGATAACAAAGCTATCACATTGAAGTTTTTGTCAGTAAATTACGTAGCAGATGTTTGGGTTAATGGCGAATGGGTTGGTTATCATGAAGGAGGCTATACACCTTTTGCATTTGATATTACGCCCTTTGTTACAATAGATAAAACTAATGATATTTTAATAAGAGTGGATAATCCGCCATGGGGTAGTAGGGAGGATATAATACCTGCTCAAGCTGGAACGGACTGGTTTAATTATACAGGGATAATTCAAGATGTATTTTTAGAAGCAACCGAAATGTCACATATTGTTAGAGCGGATTTGATTCCAAAAGAGGTAGATGGAAGTGTAGAAGCAAAAGTGGTTATTGAAAACCGTTCATTAAACCATGATACTGTGACTTTATCCGGTGAAATATTTGAAGCGGATAGAAAAAGTGCATCTTATCTAAGTTCTCCACTTGCTACTTCCATAAAAGGAAACAAGGTCGATGTGTTAGGTATAGATGATGTAGAAATTGAATTACAACCTAGGGAAATTAAAGTTGTTACATATGATTTGAAAATAATTGATCCTATGCTTTGGTCTCCTGATGAACCAAATTTATATGTAGCAGAACTTAAGTTGAAAGGCGAAAAAACAGAAGTGAAAGATAGTTTTTCCACACAGTTTGGTTTGAGAACAGTAACGACAGAATCATCTAAAATCCTCTTAAATGATCAGCCAGTATTTTTGGCTGGAATCGGTAGACATGAAGAATGGCCAAATTACGGACGGACATCATCTTGGGAAAGAATTAAAGATGATTTACAGCAGATGGCAAATTCGAATGTAAATATGGTGCGAACAGCACACTATCCTAATCATATTGATACTTACATTCTTCTTGATCGATTAGGCTTAATGGCAATGAGTGAAATTCCATTATGGCAATTTGAAACGACTCATTATCAAATTCAGGAAGAAAAAAGACTTTCTGATCAGATGTGGCGTGAAATGATCTTTTCTCAATTTAATCGACCTTCTGTTATATTGTGGAGTACGCAAAATGAGTCAAAAGATGTACTATTAAGGAAAGAATATAATGAGCGTGTCGTAAAAGATTTAAAGGAGAATTATAATGACGGTAGATTAACTACGCAAAGCGCAGCAGCCGATCATCCTGGCTTTAATGATATATCAATGGAACCGTTAGATGTAGCTGGTTGGACCATGTACTTCGGTGTGTTCCACGGTGGAACACCATATGAAGGGACAAGACTATTTTTACGTGGAGCTCATGAAGCGTGGCCAAACAAACCCGTACTTAATACCGAGTTTGGTCACTGGAGTAGAGAAGATAATGCAGAAGCGGATAAGCAAGTTGAGATATATACCCATACGCTAGATGCATTAACGGAAAAATCGACTGTTTCACCGGATGGAACAGTTAATGAAAATGGTTATGTGGCTGGCATTGACTTCTGGCTTATGTATAACTGGTATGTAAACCATAATCAATGGATTGATACATTTGGAATCACTCACATGGATCGAAAACAAGATAAACCTGTAGCTTCTTTAATAGAAGAGGATTATAAACGGATTATGGGTGATACAAAAGGTATAGCAAAAAAAGAGGCATCGCTAAGCCGAAAAACATTGTATAACGAAGAAGAGATGATAACTTTTAATGAAAGTTCAAATGAGCACGAAGTGGAATTTCCAAATAATACTGATATATCGAAGTATCACTATATGCAGATTGTTTTAGAAGATGAAGACGCTACCGATGCGTTCAAAATAATAATTGAAGATGCTCAAGAAAAACAATTCACGTATGAAACTTATGACATTCTAAGAAGAGAATCGCATGCAATTCGGATTCCTCTTCATCATGTTAAAGGAATTGATTTAACAGATGTCACTCGTATTCAAATTATTAGCCAAAAGGAACGTAAGATAAATTTAAAAGAGATTTATGTATCCGTTGCAGGGACAGACTAAGTAACAGTTTGGCATAGAGGGAGGGGGAGAGAAAGTGTTGATACATCCGGTTTTTTTGGAAGCTTGTTTCGCGTATGTCATATTATAATGAGATTAATCTATCTTAATATGCTATGGTTATTGTTCTCTGTGGGCGGTCTTGTTATATTTGGTATATTTCCTGCTACCATAGCTTTATTTACAGTATTAAAGAAAATAAAAGATGGAGAAGAATTCTCTGTACTGAGAGTATTTTGGTATGCGGTTAAGAAAAACATAATAAAGGGTAATATATTAGGCTACGTTGTAATGCTGTTAGGTGCCTTGCTTTTTGTTGATATTCTTTTTTTTGAAATGCTTGAGCAAACTTTATT
>NZ_BAXD01000042.1:0-18583 GCF_001310395.1 Halolactibacillus sp. JCM 19043 | reverse complement strand
TTAGAATGTTAGGTGGGGGTAGTTCAACAAGTAAGGTAAAGACAGATTCTCGTTAAAAATATTTATAAAAAAACTCTCACAAAATGTGAGAGTTTCCTTTTTCATTATGTATACCGTGCACCCATCGTCGACCACACAACACCAAGCGTTACATAGATGCATGGCTCAGCCCAGGCTTCCCCGCGGCACACGAGAGATCACTACTTACTGCTGCTTCCTTCCGGATCTGACAGGGTTCATAGGTTCCCGTTGCGCAGGACCCAAACGTCAACACCAATTCTCTATGGCAGACCTTAAAATTGTGGGCCTCGGATGGGGGTTCAGTCTCGCTACAGCGGATTGCGAGTACAGAGCACCGCTACCTCCCCACCTAGCACGGCAAGGTCAAGTATAACGTGTTTAATAAAAAAATGCAACGCTCACGAGCGAAAAGTTTTATTGGAACTTATTACCGAATGATATTATTTTTAACCCTATCGTCTACAACACTCTTAGCTATATCGCGCACATTCTTGACGCAGTAGGGAAGAGAATGGAAGCGATATGATTATCGTCCTTTCTATACCAAAAAAGCATGTAAGTGCTTGCAATTGATTCATCTATTGTATTGATTGCTGTTGTTTAGTATATTTGAGACCTGTGAATGAACGACAAACAACAAAAAAGAAATGGAGTGATTGCTTAGTGAAGCGTCATCACGTGCTTGCACAACTGAAAGAAAATAAACATATGATCAAAAATGATCTATTAAGTGGGGTGACTGTCGCCCTGGCTTTAATACCGGAATCTGTTGCCTTCGCCTTTGTTGCTGGTGTCAGTCCTATCTTAAGCCTACAGACAGCTGTTATGATTGGGTTCATTGCTGCTCTTTTTACCGGTCGCCCTGGTATGATCAGCTCATCAACAGCCGCCATTGCCGTTGTCTTTGCCGCCTTAATTCGTACTCATGGTTTGGATTATTTATTTGCCACCGTAGTGCTCATGGGGATTATCCAAATAACGATAGGGGCATTACGTTTAGGAAAGTTTGCCCGAATTATTCCTCACCCTGTTATGTTAGGTTTTTTAAATGGATTATCGATTGTTATCTTTATTGCTCAATGGGATCAATTTAAAATTAACCAAGTAACAACCATAAATGGTGTAGAAACAGTGGAACGGGTGTGGTTACCTAGTACAGATCTTCTCATCATGATTGGTTTTGTTCTGCTAACCATGTTAATTATCCAATTCGCGCCTAAACTCACAAAAGCTGTCCCAGCTAGTTTAATTGCGATTATTAGTTTAACAGTTATTTCCGTCCTATTATCTCGTTACGGTTATCACTTACAGACGGTTCAAGATTTTGCGGGCATGGAGTTAAAAGGATCTTTACCTAGCTTCTATTTACCTCGTGTCCCCTTAAACTTTGAAACGCTGTCGATTATTGCCCCTTATGCGTTTATCGGCGCACTTGTAGGCCTAACAGAAGCGTCCTTACCCTTCGAGTCATCGATGAAATGACCAACACACGCGGGCGCACAAATAAAGAAATTATTGCGCAAGGACTAGCGAATTTTGTTAATGGCTTCTTCGGCGGTATGGGTGGCGATGCTATGATTGGTCAATCTATCATTAATATTAAGTCTGGTGGACGGACGCGTCTGTCATCGTTGGTCGCTCCTATTACGTTATTAATCTTTATATTGTTCGGGGCAAGCTTTGTTAATGTCATTCCACTAGCTGGTTTAGTTGGTGTTATGTTTATGGTCGTCGTTGGTACTTTTAAATGGGAGAGCCTTAAGTACGCCGGAAAAGTTCCCCGTCAAGATATTCTCGTGATTCTTATTGTGACCATCCTTACTGTCTTTACGGATTTAGCAACGGCTGTCATTGCTGGTGTGATCACCTCTGCCCTTATGTTCGCTTGGGAAAAAGGACGCGTCATTTATACGAACAATGAATTTGAGTATGATGGTTCTAAAATTTATAAAATTAATGGCTCAATCTTTTTTGGTTCTGTTTTAAACTTTAAGGAACTATTCACCATCGAAGATGATCCAGACCATGTCGTCATTGATTTTAAATACGCCAAAGTCATGGATCATTCAGCTATCGAAGCCATCCATGCGATTAATGGGCGCTACCGTGATGTTGGTAAAAAAGTGACCTTAATTCGCTTAAGCGATGACTGTAAAAACATCTTTGATAACGCAAAAGATATTATTCATGTTGATATCGTATCAAATGAAGAAAATCCATCCCGTTATTCTTATGTATAATCTTATAAAATATTAAATACTTAAGCCGGTCATCATCTCTTGTGAGAATATGACCGGCTTTACTTATAACAAGCACAATTGCTTATGGGCTATTCTTCTGTACTTTCTCTGGGCTTCCTTAACTGTTTACGTTGCTTTTTCTGTTCACGTAACTTTTTAAAGAAGTTTTGCAGTAATGAAGCACATACTTCTTCTTCAACACCGCTCGTCACGTCGACTTGATGATTAAAACGGTCATCTTGTAGCAAGTTCATTAATGACCCAGCGCAACCTGCTTTTGGATCGAGCGCACCAAAAACCACCCGTTTAATCCGGGACTGAACAATCGTACCCGCACACATGGGACACGGCTCAAGTGTAACATACAGTGTACAATCTTCTAGACGCCAACTATTAAAGTGTTGATTTCCTTGATCAATGACAATCATTTCTGCGTGAGAGGCTGTTGTTTCTAATGTTTCTCTTAAATTAAAACTAGACGCAATTACCTCACCATCATACACAAGCACGGCACCAATTGGCACTTCTCCAATCGTTTCTGCTTTTAACGCTTCTTGAATGGCTAGCTGCATATAATAGTGATCATTTTTAATCGTTGTATCGGTCATTATCCACTCATCCTTACATTGCTTATAGCGTACTTGTAAATCTTTTCTCTTATTCTAACATGAAATAATCCGTGCGTCGCAAGGAATCGACCGTTTAGCTGTTACTCTGTGATTTTTTCAACGCTGTCAACCGGTAATGCCTCGAAAGTCGTATAGGACTCATCCCAATCAGTAAAGTGGACCCAAAAGGTCGTATGACTGACATAACCATCTACTTCGTTACGCACAAACCGAATCGCTTTGGCATACTCATCTAATACTTTAACATCTTGTAACGTCTCTTTTGTATCTGTTACGACCGTTAATACCGGCATATCTGTTTCATCCGCATGAAGAATCGACATGTCTTGAACGACGTCATAATCATTAAGCCATCCAAAGCCATGAGTTGTTTCCTTTAAGACCGATACGGATAAACCATTTGTCGATGTCGTAAAGACATAAACATAAGGGGCCTTTAATTCATAATGAACAATCGTCTCTTTCGGATAACTATGGTCCTCCATTGCCTGTTCAATTGACTCAATACTACTCATCATAGTTTCCGTCTCATTATTTTCATCACGCTCTGGTTCGTGTGTATCAACTGACACACACGCTGTCATCAAAATGACACTTAACCCCGTGACAACGATGAATTTTTTCAATGGCTATTCACTCCTTCTCTTTTCAATTATAACATTTAATCATATAATTATCCAAAAAAAACCAAACGGTAATATCGTTTGATTCTTCTTATTTTAACTGTCCTACCTCATTCGACAAAGAATGACAGATATTCAGTTAAACTACTCACACTTACTAAGTAATTATGTTAAAATAGTTGTTTGTAATAGAAAGTGACCGAAGATATTAGGAGGAAGAGGTAATGACACACGTCCCTTTTATTGCCGTTGAAGGGCCCATTGGCGTGGGCAAAACATCGCTATCAAAAAAGATTGCTGAACACTTTGATTTATACTTACTAAAAGAAATCGTTGAAGAGAACCCTTTCTTAGGTAAGTTTTATGATGATATTGATGCTTGGAGTTTTCAAACAGAAATGTTTTTCTTATGCAACAGGTTTAAGCAGTTAGAAGATACCGAAAAAGATTTTCTTAATCAGAAAAAACCGGTGGTGAGTGATTATCATATTATGAAAAATATGATTTTCGCCAAGCGTACATTAAAAAATCATCAACTCGATAAATATGAACAAATTTATCATATTCTCACAAAAGATATGCCCTTACCAAATGTGATGATTTATTTAGATGCCTCACTTGATACGTTACTAGAGCGGATTGAACTGCGCAATCGTCAAGTTGAAGAGAACATTAAGCGAGTTATTTAAGTCAACTTCGCCAAGACTATCATGACTTTATGGATCATTTTGAAAAGAATCACCCGGAGATTCCCGTTATTCGTATAAATGGTGATGACATAGATTTTATTAAACATCAACATGACTTAGAAACTATTTTCGAACAATTGAAGCCTTACTTAACGAAACAATAAAATAAGCAACCGCACTAAAGGAGTATAGACGAATGAATTTAAGAGAAAAGTATAATATCCCCCATGACTCAGTTATTACGATTGCCGGGACTGTTGGGGTTGGTAAATCAACCATGACACACGCTCTTGCAAAGGCACTCGATTTTAGAACATCTTTAGAGAAAGTCGATACGAACCCCTATCTTGATAAATTTTATAAAGACTTTGAACGTTGGAGCTTTCACTTACAGATTTACTTCCTAGCTGAACGTTTCAAGGAACAAAAACGTATTTTCGAATATGGTGGTGGGTTTATCCAAGACCGTTCGATTTACGAAGATACAGGCATTTTCGCCAAAATGCACTATGAAAAAGGTACGATGACACCGACCGATTATGACACCTACAGTAATCTATTTGATGCGATGGTGATGACACCCTACTTCCCGCACCCACATTTACTGATTTATTTAGAAGGTACTTTAGATGATGTGGTCGGGCGTATTAAAGAGCGTGGCCGCCCTATGGAACAAGAAACACCCGTTAGTTACTGGGAAGAGATGCATGGCCGTTATGAAAACTGGATTAACAGCTTTAATGCTTGTCCGATCTTGCGCTTAAACATTAACGATTATGATCTTATGAATGATGAAACATCAGTGGAACCAATTTTAGAAAAAATCAGCTTATTTATCAATCAGTCTCGCTTTTAAAGCGGTGTGCCTCAAGCACATTCATAACATTTCTTAAGAAAAACACCGTTGAATCTTGGTATCTATCCCCCTGATTTAACGGTGTTTTTTATATGGCTTTTTAGTAAACGGTTATTTAGTTTCGCACCTTTTCATTGCACTCGGTAATTAAACGACCGGCTTAAATATATCCGCTTCAATATAATCTCGCATATCATGAATGAATACCGTAATAACTTCACCCGTTGTTTGTAAATCATTATCATGAAAATATAAATCTAATTTAGCATGAGCATAATGAAGGAGTTCAGCGGGCCCTTTAAATTTCAAGGAAACACATTGTGGGAATTCCAATCGGTCTTTAATAATAAATTGTTCTTGATAGTGTTTATAGTCATGCGCTTGCACTAACATGGAAAAATCAGTTAATAATGTGCCATCATCACGGATTGTCGTTCCACCATTAATGGCGACTAAAGGACCGAACTTTTGAATATGACTCCTATCTGTTTGGTTGACAAATGCTCGGAATTTATCAAACGTTTTGTCTACAGCTATATCCTGGTGTGTTTTCATAAGGACATTTTTTAAAACGAGCTGTTGATCTTCTTTCACATCTAACTTAATCATAGGATACCCTCCGTTACTTATACTGACAGCTACCTTAAGAGAAATGATGATGCCTTTCTCTTTATCGTTTGTCTCATGACGCATTTTTCTCATATGTCAGTATTTATGTGACTAACATAGATTTGTCATTAAATATATAAGTCTTCACCTAGATAGTATCACGCTTTATTATTCTGCAAAAACGCCATAAAAACCTAATAATCCTGGTTTTTATGAGGTGGCAACGGATTTTCTCTCTTTTTCTCGCGTTTAGTTATTAAATATAACCATAGTTATATTTCTGTCGTTTGATTATAAAATGCAGATAGCTTGATCATTGACTTTGAGTTAAAAAAGTTAAGGTAAGGTTGTTATAGGGGGGTGATGATAGGTATGGAGATGCTTAAGTCATAAAAAAGCGAGGAAGTAAAAGCTATACGTTGCTTTACCACTCCCTCTACTTTAATCTTGATGGTTTTAATGGACTAGTTGGTACTTACGGATCAAGCGCTGTTAATTTCTCATCCACAACCTCTACAAATGCCGGCCTTCTTCCTATTTGGAATAACTGCCTTGCTGTTGAATAAGCGTTATGCGCAAGCTGGATTTTTTTTAAGGCTTGATAATTCTGTCCTTGTTCATAATACAGTTCCCCAAGTAAATATAAGATTTCTTCATTGATACAGACATTGATGCCTTTCTTACAATAGTCGATTGACTCATCATATGATTGATTCTTAAACAAAGATTTAGCTAGTCCATAATACAGGCGAATTTCTACTCTTCGATCTGTTATCTCCATCATTCTCTGAAGTGACGAATAGCTTGTTTATACTTCTGAATAGATGAATGATATTGTTGAATTTCGTTATAAATAATGGCGATACTGTTAAGTATCTCCACCTCTTGTAGTGTTGTGACCGTTTCTTTATCTTTATTCGTTAATTTAAATGCTTCCTCAAGAAAGGCGATAGATTTTTCAGTGTTGTGATAAATATAAAACTCAATAATGCCTTTATGCCAAAGGCAAAATTGATAATCATAATCCGATTGAAAGATGTTGTTTTTCCCTTCGAAATTTAATATCCGCTCGACTTCTTCATAATGACGATTGCGAATTTCTTTTCTTATTTGATACTTCACTTCTTTTAAATAATTCGATTGAGGCTCATAAGCTTGTTCAAAAAAACCATGAATATCTACTCCGAGCTTTTCAGCGATCTCATATAATGTTGTAGACAACGGAATCACTAATCCTTTTTCAATTTTACTGATTTGCGCTTGAGTACCGATGCCATCAGCAAGTTCTACTTGGGTTAGCTGAGCTTGTTTGCGTAATTTCTTTATATTTTTACCAATGATTTGAGCTTTGCTTAACTGCATGACATACACTCCTTAACAAGCAATGATGCTAGTCGTTTACGGTCATCTCATACACGAAGAAAATGACATCACTCTTTAAGTCATTATTAGCACTTTTGAACATTGACCGATTTAAATTATATTCTAGGTTTAGTAAAGAATAAAAACGGGGAAATGATTATAAACAGGCTTATCGTGACACATAACTTTTTTAAAGAGGTGGATAATTTATGAAGAAAGTCAGAATAGTACTCATGGCATCTTCTTTAGCCTCATGCTCCTTACCGGCATAATGCAACAAGAGATCCTAGCATTACCTGAAGAGAATATAACACATGATCTCCCTAATCAACATTAAAGAAGAGGCGCTCATTTTTAAAAAGTCATAAAAATGAGCTAATCTCTTTATCTTGTGTTATCCTGTGCTATGTCCTTGTCTCACTCATTACTCATCCTCTTGTGAGAGTTCAACCGAGCGCCGATGCGCACCGCGGACACCTTTTTTAATGGCTGTTTTCATCTCGCATTGGTCAAATGTTAGAATCGCCCGCTCTGTCGTACCGTTCGGACTCGTAATATTCTTTCGTAACACCGCTGGTGATAAGTCAGATGTGTCTAACATTTTAGCCGCACCTTTGATTGTTTGGGTTACTAAATCTTTTGTTGTCTCTTCTGACAATCCTAATGCGACACCTTCTTCTAGCATCGCTTCTACCATATAATAAAAGTAGGCTGGCCCACTCCCACTAACAGCTGTAACTGCATGTAAGTCTTGTTCTTGGACTTCAACGACAGAGCCGATTGCCTCAAAAATCGTCGTTGCTATCCTTACTGCCTCATCATCAGCAAACGTCCCGCGACTCAGCCCAGTTGCACTGAGGCCCACTTTCGCACTTGTATTTGGCATCACGCGAATCACTTCCACTGGTTTCTTAAGAAGTGTTTCAATGGTGGCTGTTTCAACACCTGCCATAACAGAAATAACAATCGCACGTTCTTTTATGTATGGCGTGATCGATGTAATCGCTTCTGTTTTATCTTTTGGTTTAACCGCAAGGACAATTACGTCACTCTCTTCTACAACATCCGCCATCTTTTCACTTGTATTGATGCCATAAGTTGTCGTTAAATACGCTAATTGATTAGGGTTGCCTTTATTTGTCGCATATATAGCTTCTGGTTTAAACAGACCTTTATTCAGTACCCCACTAATAATCGCCTCAGCCATTTGCCCGGCACCGATGAATGTGATTTTCTTCATACATTATTCCCCCTTTCATTCTCCTTTTATTTTAGCTTTTCTTACGAATATTGTCTAACTGTTCTGACCACTCAAAAATTAATCAATTATTCCGGGTTTTAAAAAAGGAATAAAGTCATTATAGTGACACTATTCATTTATTCATATATTAAAAATATTGGTCGAATGGGAAGTAAAGTATTGATTTTGTATTTACTTCAGCTTTAGCCATTATCATTGGCCTTAGTATCGTGAGTATTTTCTCACCAGGAGAAGGTTTGTCACTTAACTTAAGTGAGAGTTACGAGGCGCCTGAACACCCAGGCCTTGCGGTTGTTTTACTTGGATATCGTGCCAAATAATATTGTCACGGCCTTTGGTGAGTTAAACTTACTCGGTATTATCTTTACCACGATTGTTTTATCGTTGGTCATTTGGAGCTACGCTTAACATGGATGGTGCTGCCATCCGCATTGCTGTCTCAGTCGTTTTTGCGACAAATGTGCTCAAATCAACCACTTCCTATTAGTGAATTGCTTACGATTGTGTTAGTCGCCACACTTTCATCTGTCGGTACCGCTGGTGTTCATGGCACGGGTATTAATATCGTTGGTGACTTAAATGGAACGACATTAATCAATGAAACAGAAAAGACGAGGGGAGAAAAAGAAGCCACGTAATGATTGTCCCACGAGAGAAAGATGTCATAAGATTGAAACAATTCAAAGATTATGGTATAGTAATTTAAACGTCAACCATTCATGATACTAAGTTGATAATGGTTGAGAATAATCTTTGGAGTGAATGTTCATGACAAAAGGACAAATTGAGTCGAAAATTAGCGAAGCAATAAGTAAGTTTGAGATTGAACAAATGGGACGTGGTCCAGAAAGAATCCGGACGATTATTTTTCAAGATTTAATCGTCATTCGCCTCCATGGGTTTCTGAGTCCGTCTGAGAAACATTTAGCGGAAACATTAGAAGGTGTTGAATTGATTAAAAAAGTGCGGACGGCACTTTTTGAAAAATCACGTGAGAATCTGGAACAAGCCATTACATCTGTTGTCGATTGCCAGGTAATCAGTACCCATTCTGATGTCTCAACCCGAACAGGTGAAAAATTGATTATGATTGTTGTCGATCGTAATTTAGAAGACACCATCAAATAAATCATTGGAAGACAGATTGAAGGGTAACTTCTACCAGTCAACATGTAAGCCAATAATAGCTTTCTCTTATCTTAAAGAGGGCTATTATTGGCTTTTTTATTTGTTTTTTATTGTTCTTTACTATTCAATTCTTTAAACAAGAAAGTGATGGACATTCATTCCTAAGACATAATGAAAATAAGACAGAGAAAAGAAGAGAAAAATCAAACACAAAGGAGTGTGTAGGGGATGGCTTTAGCCAAAACAACAACAGTAACTAATCCTATGGAGAAAAGGCGTTATCAATTTATTGTACTCGGAATTACGATTATGATGTTTTTAGGAACCGTCTATTCGTATAGTGTCTTTCGGGTATCGTTAGAGGACATGTTTATGATTGGCTCAGCATTAAGCGGGTTACCATACATGTTTGCCTTAGCTTTTTATGCCGTTTTTATGTTGATTATCGGTAAGTATATGCGTGACTATCATCCACGGACGTTATTATTAGTGGGCGGTTATTTAGTTGCCCTTAGCTGGATTTCATCCTCGTTTGTCGGCAATATTTATGTCTTAACCTTAACTTATGGCCTTATCGGAGGGGCCGGTGTTGGAATTGCATACGGGGTTATGATGAACATTATCGCTCAGTGGTTTCCGGATAAGAAAGGTCTTGCCTCAGGACTTGTCTTGCTTGGCTTTGGTTTATCACCACTTGTGACCGCACCACTTGCGCGAACATTAGTTGAAAGCTTTGGGGTAATGGAGACGTTCTTAATTCTAGGAATGAGTTTTGCGATTATTTTACCTTTCTTAAGTATCCCATTTAGATATCCAGAACAAACCGATTTAACACATATCAACGTGCCAAAGAAGAATCACTCGACTGAACATAACTTAACAACAAAAGAAATGTTAGCTACCTCGTCATTTAAAGGCGTATACTTCACCTTTATTATCGGTACGATTATTGGACTGATGCTCATTGGGTTAACGACGAGCGTTGGCTTAGATTATTTCAATTTAGATGCTGATACAGTCACGTTATTCGTTTCTCTGTTTGCGATCTTTAACGGACTTGGTCGTCCAACATTTGGTTATATTACAGATCATGTCTCCACCAAGTTTGCGATGGTGTTATCCTATACGCTTATCATTACCGCTGCCTTGTTGGTGATACTATTCAACCAATTTCCTTTTATTTATGTCATTAGCTTTGCGATCTTTTGGTTTAACTTAGGGGGATGGTTAGCGATTGCACCGACATCGACACTTAAGTTATTTGGCATGTGGCACTATAGCCAAAACTACGGCGTTATCTTTACCGCCTACGGGATTGGCGCTATTATCGGGGTTCTTAGTTCTGGACTACTCCTTGATTTATTTGGTCACTATGAGTACATCTTCTATTATATCATCGCCTTAGCTGTTGTCGGGTTGATTTTAATAAAAGTATGGATGACACCACATGAAAACAATAAGATACAAACAAACTAAACCAAAGAAAGTCCGCGCCTATTATATCAAAGGTGCGGACTTTCTTTATATTTACGTATTAAAAAACACTCAGTCCAAAGACTAAGTGCTCAAATGTCGTTAAAATAATATGGCGGAGGAAGAGGGATTCGAACCCCCGCGAGCCGTGAAGCCCCTGTCGGTTTTCAAGACCGATCCCTTCAGCCGGACTTGGGTATTCCTCCGTGATCTGACGACAAAATATATAATATCAGTTCTAGCGATAACTGTCAACACGTTTAACAAACTTTTTTATTCTTTTTTAAGGAATGGCGACAACGCCGACCAATCTGATCGCGTTATCGCCTCATGCTTTCATTCATTGTTTTACTTTGGAGCGATGACGGTTTTACCACCCATATAAGGCTGTAACACAGTAGGAATCGTGATGGTGCCGTCAGCATTTTGATAATTTTCTAAAATAGCTGCCACCGTCCGACCAACGGCAAGACCTGAACCGTTTAGAGTATGCACAAATTCTGGCTTAGCTTTTTCTTCACGGCGGAAACGAATACCACTACGACGCGCTTGGAAATCTTCAAAGTTTGAACAAGAAGAAATTTCGCGATACGTATCATTACTTGGCATCCAGACTTCGATATCGTACTTTTTCGCAGCCGTAAAGCCTAAGTCCGCTGTACACATACTTAGAACGCGGTAAGGAAGCTCAAGCTTCTGTAAGACGGTTTCTGCGTGATTAGTGAGCTCTTCTAACCGGTCATAAGATTCTTCCGGCTTCACAAACTGAACAAGTTCAACTTTGTTGAATTGGTGTTGACGAATGAGTCCGCGGGTATCACGGCCAGCTGAGCCTGCTTCAGAACGGAATGATGCACTATAAGCGACAAATTTCTGTGGCAATAGATCAACTGATAAAATATCATCACGATAATAGTTTGTCACCGGTACTTCCGCCGTTGGTACTAAGAAATAATCCCATCCTTCTAGTTTAAAAGCATCTTCTTCAAACTTTGGCAGTTGACCCGTCCCAGTCATACTGTCGCGGTTCACCATATATGGCGGTAACATTTCTTCATAACCATGTTCCTCGGCATGTAAATCCATCATAAAGTTAATCAGGGCACGTTCTAAACGAGCTCCTAAGCCTTTATAGAAAACAAACCGACTACCGGTCACTTTAGCCGCTTTTTCAAAATCAAGTAAGCCGAGTTCTGTCGCGAGTTCCCAGTGTGGTTTTTGTTCAAAGTCAGTCGTTGGAACCTCACCCCAGGTGCGTACTTCCACATTATCGTCTTCTGTTTCCCCAATTGGCGTTGATTCATGTGGAATATTCGGAATTGACAGCATCATCAACTGTAATTTTTCTTCTACTGCACGTAATTCTTCATCGATAGCCTTCACTTCATCACCAACAGCGCGCATTTCTTTAATCTTCTCATCAGCATCTTGCTTATTCTTCTTTAGTTCGGCAATGTCTTTTGTGACGGTGTTACGTTTGGCTTTTAATTCTTCTGTTTTAGCGATTAACTCACGGCGCTTCGTATCGAGTGTCTCAAACTGATCAAGATCTGATAAATCCTCTCCGCGATGCGCTAATTTCGTTTTCACTTCTTCAAAATTTTGACGTAAATACTTAATGTCTAACATACCATTTCCTCCTTGTGATTGTGAAACAAAGAAAAGAACACTTTGCTTCATAGATATTGTTGAATAATTGACTGCTAGCTCGTCTAGGTAATGAAAAGAAAAGACAAAAAAACTCCCATCCCTAGACTGTAATAGTAGGGACGAGAGTTATATTTCCCGCGATACCACCCTGATTGAAGACACACTTGTCTTCCGGCTCGAAAAAGATAACGGCTTTTAACCGGATATGTTTGTTTACCACATATCACTTAGAGGATGGATTCACTTAGCTATTCCATCAGTTCGCACCAACCACTGACTCTCTTAACGTAAATAAGTAAGTTACTTGTTCCTCTTTAACGCTTTAAATTATTGAAGTTAATCAAATCATACAAAATCATTGGCTTTCTTGCAAGAGTTTTTTTGATTCTTTCACCTTTTCAACAAAATAGTGTGCCAACCGGTGGTCTTCTGTTAATTCAGGATGAAAAGCCGTACAAAGAAATGGTCCTTCTTCTGCCGCTACAATTGCCTCATCGTATGTCGCAAGTACTTTAACATGCTCACCCACACGTTCAATGTAAGGGGCGCGAATAAAGACAGCATTATAGTCATCAGCCACACCATCAATGGCAAGTGTCGCTTCAAAAGAATCCTTTTGTCGACCAAACGCATTACGGGTCACCGTCATGTCCATGAGCCTAAATGAACGGTTGATTGATTCGTAATTTCTTTTGCGAGTAAGATGAGCCCGGCACATGTACCGAAAATTGGTTTCTTGCTTTGACCAAATTGACGCAACGGTTCTAAGAAACCGTATTGATCAATAAGTCGCCTCATGGTCGTACTTTCACCACCTGGTAAGATCAAACCATCAATATCATCGAGTTGTGCTACTTTTTTCACAACAACAGCACGAGCCCCACTTGCTTCAATTGAACGAATATGTTCTCTTACGGCCCCTTGTAGACCTAATACACCCACTGTTACCATAGTTAAACGTCCTTTGCTTTATAAATTACCAACCACGGTCTTGCATGCGTTCATGTGGTTGAATGGTTGAGATTTCAATGCCTTTCATCGCTTCACCTAAACCTTTAGACACTTTGGCGATCAGTTCGTAATCTTCAAAGTGTGTCGTTGCTTCGACAATGGCTTTAGCAAATTTCTCTGGGTTATCTGATTTAAAGATACCTGACCCAACAAAGACACCATCGGCGCCTAATTGCATCATGAGTGCCGCATCAGCTGGTGTGGCAACACCACCCGCTGCAAAGTTGACCACCGGTAGACGGCCCTCTTCTCTAATTTGTAGAAGCACTTCATACGGTGCACCTAAGTCTTTTGCGTACGTCATCACTTCATCAACAGACATATTCACAAGTTGACGCACTTCTGCGTTCACTTGGCGCATATGCCGCACAGCTTCAACGATGTTACCTGTTCCAGGTTCACCTTTTGTACGTAACATTGAGGCACCTTCACCAATACGGCGAGCGGCTTCTCCTAAATTACGGCAACCACAGACAAATGGTACCGTGTAATCTTTTTTATTTAAGTGGAACACCTCATCAGCAGGTGTGAGCACTTCACTTTCATCAATATAATCAACGCCCATTGATTCTAACACACGGGCTTCGACAATGTGACCAATACGGGCTTTTGCCATGACTGGAATCGATACAGCATTCATAACCTCTTCAACAATAGTTGGGTCTGCCATACGTGCCACGCCACCAGCTTTTCTAATATCAGAAGGTACACGTTCTAATGCCATAACAGCTACAGCACCTGCTTCTTCTGCGATTTTTGCTTGTTCAGCATTGACAACGTCCATGATGACGCCACCTTTTTGCATTTCAGCCATGCCTCGTTTTACGCGATCAGTTCCTACATTTACCACTCTAATTCCCCCTCGTGTATTGAATATAGCTCTTCAAAAAATTTCAATTTAAAAAAGATTCAATCTTTTTCGATAGCTTTCATTCTATCCTATGACTAGCGCTTTCGCAACAGTTTTTAACTAAAGCAGTGATTATTCTTACCTTTACACTCTGAATTAGCTAATATTTAACAAAAAAACGTCAGAAAACTGTCTATGACAGTCTCTGACGTGTTTTTATTCCTTATTTTTCGTGTCTAATTAGAACCAACCGGTGACGGTATCAGCAACGGTTTGATAGAGACTCACAAAGAAGTCACCAATCACACCAAGCACTAACATAAACCAATTATCTTTTTCAACCGCATTAGTCGTCACTAAATCCACTGTTTTATCATTCTTAGTGACATCGATATTTCCATAATTCTCTTCTCCACTGTAGACTAATGTTGCTTTACCGACAACCGTACCTGCCTCAATTGGTGCAACAAGAGCGCCGTTTTTATCTAGCATATCTTCATTCAACGTATAACTTAATGAGTAAAGATCGGCTTCTTCATTTTTCACCATACGTGACATATCTTCTTTAAGAGCGATATTGACGTTATCTTCTTTACCTTTTGACACAGGTAATGTTTCAGCGCCTTCTACCGTATCACCAGCATTAAATAATGTCATGTCAGTAAACTCATTAAAACCATAGTTCATCAATTTAATCGTTTCTTCAAAGCGAGCGCCATAACTATCCGTCCGCATAACTACCGTAATAAAACGCTGATCGCCTCGCAAAGCTGTCCCAGCAAAAGAATAACCCGCTTCTGATGTATAGCCTGTCTTTAAACCATCAGCGCCTTCAAAGTAGTACTGGGCAAAGTTATCATTATTCCACGGTAACATCCAGTTTAAATTTTCTAATGGTTGACCATCAAGTTCTGAGCGAATTGTACTCGAAAATTCTAACACTTCTGGATAGTCATTCACCAAGTGAAAAGCAAGTGTGGCCGTTGCACGAGCTGACATTAAGTTATCTTCTTCAGCACCCGTACCTTCTGCGCGATTGTCTCCTAAGCTTTTATTATTTAACCCTGTTGAATTAACAAATTTAAAATCTTTTAACCCTAGTTCTTCACCTTTTTGATTCATCAACTTAACAAATTCACTCTCAGAACCAGAAACTAGTTCGGCTAACGCGATTGTTGTCGCATTATCTGAAATAATCGCCATCGCTTCATACAGTTGTCTAACGGTATAGTCCTGGCTTTGACGTAACCCAATCCCTGAAAACGATGTATCAGCAGAAATACTATACGCATAATCACTGATTTGAGTGGTTGTTTCCCACGTAATCTTTCCTTCTTCAATAGCTTCAAGTACTAAGTACTCCGTCATCATTTTTGTCATACTTGCTGGTGGTAGTTTAATATCAACATTCTTACTAAATAACACATCACCGGTTTTAGCATCGACAATAATCCCTGATTCTGCTTGTAAATCACTAACGGCTGACACATCAATAGATGTCCCCAGACCGATCAATAACGCCATTAAACATATACTTAACACTTGTCCTAAACGCTTCACTTTCGTATACCCCCAAAATTCTTTTGTCTTTGTTATTCTATCATAATGACGACAAGAATGTATCTACTTTTTGATTGGTTTTTATAACTATTTATTCCAATTGTCTGTTTAATCATAGACTGAGAAAAAAGACTAAGCCCTCCCTTTATCGTTTGACTTTGGATAAAGGAAAACACTTAGTCTTTTATGTTTATTTATTATTGTACTGAGTAGTTTGGCGCTTCTTTCGTAATTTGAACATCGTGTGGGTGTGATTCACGTAAACCAGCACCTGTCATGCGAACAAATTGTGTATCATTTCTAAACACATCTAAATCAGAGCTACCACAATACCCCATACTTGCACGTAAGCCACCAAGTAATTGGTGCACCGTATCTGCCAGTGGTCCTTTATAAGCGATACGCCCTTCGATGCCTTCAGGTACAAGTTTTTTCGCATCATCAGTATCTTGGAAATAACGATCTTTTGAACCAGACTTCATCGCTGACACAGAACCCATACCACGGTAGACTTTATAGCGACGACCTTGGAAGATTTCTGTCTCACCTGGTGATTCAGATGTACCCGCAAAGAGACTACCTAACATAACCGCATGTCCACCAGCTGCAAGTGCTTTGGCGATATCGCCTGAATATTTAATCCCACCGTCAGCGATAATTGGAACATTGTGTTCCGCTGCTGCAACGGCACAGTCATGAATGGCGGTAATTTGTGGTACGCCGACGCCTGCCACAACGCGCGTCGTACAAATAGAACCAGGACCAATACCCACTTTCACTACACTGGCACCTGCTTTAATTAGATCAACCGTTGCTTCTTTTGTTGCGACATTACCGGCAATAATCACAAGCTCAGGATAAAGCGCACGAATGTGTTGGACTTGGTCAAGTACACCTTTCGAATGTCCATGCGCGGTATCAATCACAAGGGCATCAATACCCGCTTCAACTAACTTTTCAACCCGTAATTCCGTATCGGCTGTGACGCCAACCGCAGCTCCACATAATAAACGGCCTTGGCTGTCTTTTGCTGAGTTAGGGAATTCAATCACTTTCTCAATATCTTTAATCGTGATGAGACCTTTTAACACGCCAGAGTCATCAATTAAAGGTAACTTCTCAATCCGGTGCTTTTGAAGGATTTGACTTGCTTCATCTAACGTTGTGCCAACAGGTGCTGTCACAAGATTTTCTGAAGTCATCACGTCTTTAATTTGAATCGAATAATCTTCAATAAAGCGCATATCGCGATTCGTTAAAATCCCAACAAGAACTTGATCTTCACGGTTATTAACAATAGGCACACCAGAAATACGGAATTTACCCATTAAGTGCTCAGCATCAAAAACTTGGTTCTCTGGTGTTAAGAAGAATGGATTCGTAATAACGCCACTCTCAGAACGCTTAACACGGTCGACATGTTCGACTTGATCTTCAATTGACATGTTTTTGTGGATAATACCTAAACCACCTTGACGTGCCATCGCAATCGCCATTTCTGCTTCAGTGACTGTATCCATACCCGCACTAATCAAAGGAATATTTAACTGTAAAGTATCCGCAAGCGATACTTTTAGTGAGACATCTCGTGGTAATACCTCTGACTTACTTGGCATTAGTAATACATCATCAAACGTTAAACCTTCTTTTGTAAATTTGTCCTCCCTCATGTTGCGCCTCCTCTATAATTTTGACTGTTTTTCTCTCTCTATTTTAACTTATTGTTATTTACAATACGACAACGGCAACTGTTTTTCAAGCTTTTTTATCAGGAATTCAAAACTTTTTTCTAGGAAAGCGGTTGTATTAATTGACATAAAATTCAGAAAAATTATATAATAGTTAATTTGGTTGTTAAAATGTCCTACTTTGGTTAGGCGCATACATATACATCAGTTAGATCGCCATAATGAAAAAGACCATCGCAACAATATAGGTAAATGCGATGCCTAACTTCCGCATCGCAAGATAAAAGTCGGTCGGTTCTGGGTCTCTCACCGATAAGAAATGTCGCAGCATAAAGAAAAAGCGTGGAAAACGAAGATCAAGTGTGGCGATCGCTAAGAGGAAGACCCCATCAAGAAATACCCCACCTGTCCCCGAATCGTTACCGCCTCTAAAAAAGCGATATCTAACAACTTAGACAACGACAAAATATAACGATTGTATCTTATTTCTACTTGTTGCCAAGCATCGCTTTCAGTTTGAGGAAATCGTTCAAGTGGATAAGGGCCTTCGTATGTGCGGTTAGGTGGTGTTTGTTCGGTGATTAGGACTTCTTTTGTCCCAATGTCTTGGACTATTTCAATCGTATACGCGTATGTTTTATCCATTTTTTGATGTGTTAATTCAATCACATCACCCTTTTGTTCTCGCTCAATCACACTTTCAAAGCGTTCAAACCTTGTATCTTCGACTGTCTCTTTGTAAAAGCGACCATCCGCGTCAATCCCGGTTTGAAAAAATCGAACAAAGTATAGAATCAGAATAATCGCACTCACACTGATCACTAACGGTTTGAACCAGGTTTTTTCTTGATAGTGTTTTAAGGCATTCACCGAATCATCCTCCTCTGATTAATACGTATCTTTATCTTATCATTATTTCTATTTTTTTAAAAA